>NZ_JAMYLI010000004.1:0-280705 GCF_040317955.1 Mesorhizobium sp. M1342
CGTCGGGCCGGCCTCCGGCCGCCCTGTGGGGCGCGGCCGAAGTCTGTCCCCCCACAACCCCCCCCGGTTCCACCCGTCTGGCGCCCCGGGGCCGGGTCTAAGGGGCCCGGGGGGGGCCCCCGCCCCACGGTTCATAGGCCAGCCTACATGCCGAGCGAAGCTTTGTAGAGCTTGATCTGGTTGTCGCGGCCGATCTGGTCGGTCAGCTTCTCCCAGGCCGCCGCAATGGCGTCGGCGCCTTCCTGCGCCTTCATCTTGCCGGCGAAAGTGTTGGCCAGGATGTCCTCGGCGGCGCTGTAGTACTGGAAGATGCCGGGGATGCGTGGCTCGATCGCCGCGTTCGGATGGTTGTAGCTGTCGGATTCCGACTTGAGGTAGGAGGTGATGAACGCCTCGTCGTAGCCGGCCGCCACCCATTCGGGAATGTCGAAATGCGAGTTGCGGTAAGGCTGGAAGCCCGATGGATACATCGCCGTCCAGATCGACAGGTCCTTGCCGCCGAGATGAGCGGCGGCGGACCATGCCGCCTTCTTCTTCTTTTCGTCGGCATCGACGCGGGCCATGACATAGACGCCCCAGCCGAGATAGGCGCAGTTGGGCGCATAGTTCGGGCCGCTGGCGAGCTTGTCCCAGGCGCCGGTCTTCGCATTGTAGACATCGTCCGAGCCAGGCAGGATCGAGAAGCCGGTGACGTCGCCGACGACGGAAGAGTCGTTGGTCTTGACGTTGGAGCCGACGTCGCCCCACCAGGTGACCATCGAGCCGGTGCCGGCCAGGAACTGCTGGAAGGCGGTCGTGTTCGGATCGGCGTTGATCTGGTCGGCGGGTTCGGACGGCAGCGCGTCGATGACGTCCTGGATGGCGCGCACCCAGGCCGGATTGTTGACGCGCGGCTTCATCGTGTCGGCGTCGAACAGCCAGGCCTTGTCGTCCGGATGCTTGGCATAGGCGCTAGCGCGGCTGCCGAGGAAATAGAAGCCGAAACCACCCCACGCCTTGGGCGCGTCGAGATAGCCAAAGACGTCCTGGTCCTTGAGTTTCTTTCCCTTGAGGAACTTCGTCACCGCCTGGACCTGCTGCCAGGTCTTCGGCACGCCCCATTCACCTTCGCCGCCGCCGTCCTTCCAGGCCTTGGCGAGGTCGGCATCGGTAAACACGTCGGTGCGGTAGTTGAAATTGTGCGCGTCGCCGTCGACGGTCACGCGGTATTGCTTGCCGTCCCAGGTGCCGACCGGCGGCTTCAGATAGCTGACCAGATCGTCGAAATCGATCTGGGTCTTGACCCAGTCGGGCATTTCCGAGGTCAGGCCCTTGCCGCAGACATCGCCTTCGAACGGCGCGCCCATTTCGATGATGTCGAAATCGACGGTGCCGGTCGCGATCGACTGCTGCAGGCGGGCGTTGTAATCGGCCTGCGCCAGGTCGATCCAGTTGATCTTGGCGCCGGTGTAGGTCTCCCATGGCTTCAGGAAGCCGCGGAACAGCACATTGTGCAGGTTCTGGTTGTTGAGACCCATGAAGGTCAGCTCGACGCCGGCGAATTCGCCTTCCTTGACATTGGCCTTGGTCGCCTCGAGGCAGAGTTCACCGACCTTCTGGAAATCGGCGTCCGTCGGCTGGCCTTTGCCGACGCCGGGGATCTGCAGGATTTTTGTGCGCAATTCGCTTGCCGCGGAGGCCGGGCGCGTCAAGGCGCCAAGTCCGGCGCCGGATGCGGCTGCGATCGCGGCCATGCTGGCCGCACCCTTCAATATGTCGCGCCTTGTGGCGCTGGCTCGAACCAGTTTGTCGTAAAGACCCGTTCTCATCGCCTATTCCTCCCAGAACATAAGTGTGAATAAATCGGCCAACTGTCGGACGCCGGAGCGCCAACGATGCTCCCGGTTCGGAAACGAATTAGGCAGGACCCCACCCTGCGTCGATTGAAATTCCCTGCGGATCGGGTACCAACATTTTGACCAGCGCCTGCCACTATTCTCACAACCAAACGCCGTGTCAACGAGAACGGGTTTTTATCTATAAGGGACCGACTTGCCCTGACAGGTCGCGTTGGTTAGCTTCGGCGCCTACGGCTAATGGAGCCGATGGGGGAGATATGGCGCAAGTCGCGATCAGCAAGGTGGCCAAGGCCTTTGGAACGGTCAAGGTTCTGCACGAAGTCAGCGTCGATATCGCAGACGGACAGTTCGTGGTGCTGGTTGGCCCTTCCGGTTGCGGCAAGTCCACTTTGCTCAGGATGGTGGCCGGGCTGGAGACCGTCTCCGCCGGCACGATCGCCATCGGCGACCGCGTCGTCAATCATCTGCCGCCGGCCAAGCGCGACATCGCCATGGTGTTCCAGAACTACGCGCTCTATCCGCACAAGACGGTCGAGCAGAACATGGCCTTTGCGCTCAAGCTCAGGAAAACCGATCCGGCCGTGGTCGCCGAGCGGGTCAAGCGCGCCGCCGACATCCTCGACCTCAATCCCTATCTGAAGCGCTATCCCCGCCAGCTTTCCGGCGGCCAGCGCCAGCGCGTGGCCATGGGCCGCGCCATCGTGCGCAATCCGCAGGTCTTCCTGTTCGACGAGCCGCTGTCCAATCTCGACGCCAAGCTGCGTGTGCAGATGCGCACCGAGATCAAGGAACTGCACCAGCGGCTGAAGACCACCACAATCTACGTCACCCACGACCAGATCGAAGCCATGACCATGGCCGACAAGATCGTCGTCATGCGCGACGGCCGCATCGAGCAGGTCGGCGCGCCGCTCGAACTGTTCGACAGACCGGCCAACCTGTTTGTTGCCGGCTTCATCGGTTCGCCTTCGATGAATCTGCTCAAAGGAGTGATGCGCAAGGGCGACAAGCCTGGTGTCGACATCGCTGGCACGCTGTTCCCGATTGCACCAGGCAATGCCGCGCAGGACGGCCAGGCGGTCGTCTATGGCGTGCGCCCGGAGCACCTCGAGATCCATCCCGACGGCGTGCCGGCGAAGATTTCGGTGGTCGAGCCGACCGGCTCGGAGACGCTGGTGTTCCTGCGCTTCGGCGAAGGCGAGATGGTGGCGCTGTTTCGCGAGCGCCACGACTTCAAGCCGGGCGACACGCTCAAGCTGAAGCCAAGGCTCGACCAGATCCACCTTTTCGACGCAGAGACCGGCAAGCGTCTCTGATCCCAACTCACGAGGAATACCATGCTCAAAGGCATCAACCCGCTGCTCAATGCCGACGTGCTGCAGGCATTGCGGGCAATGGGGCATGGCGATGATCTGATCATCGCCGACACCAATTTTCCGTCCGATTCGGTGGCGCGCCAGACGGCGCTCGGCCGCGTGTTGCGCATCGATGCGTCGGCGGCGCAAGTGGTCAAGGCGGTGCTGTCGCTCTACCCGCTCGACACATTCGTCGACGACTCCGCCGCACGCATGGAGATTGTCGGCAAGCCCGACGAGATTCCGCCCGTGCAAAGCGAAGCGCAAAAGGAAGTCGACAAGGCCGAGGGAAAGTCGTGGCCGATGATCGCGGTCGAGCGCTACGCCTTCTACGAGCGCGCCAAACAGGCCTATTGCGTCATCCAGACCGGCGAACGCCGCTTCTACGGCTGCTTCGCCTTCCGCAAGGGCGTCGTACCGCCGGATGCGGAGTAGCGGCATGGCTTCGGGCAAGCCGGTCGTCATGAAGCCTGTGGTCATATTGGGCGTCTTCGTCGCCGACACCGCCTACAGGGCGCAGCGGCAGCCGCGCATGGGCGAAACCATCCTCGGCACATCCTTCACGCTGGGTCCGGGCGGCAAGGGTTCGAACCAGGCGGTGGCCGCCGGCAAGCTCGGCGCCGACATCACCTTCCTCACCCGCCTCGGCGTAGACCCCTTCGCCGACATGGCCAGGCAGACCTGGGCGCAGGCGGGCGTCAGGAATGCCGTCATCGACACGCCGGAAAGCCACACCGGCGCGGCCTACATCTTCGTCGAGGAGACGACCGGCAACAACGCCATCATCGTCAGCCCCGGTGCCGCCATGCTGATCTCACCAGCCGACATCGAAGCCAATGCCGGGCTGATCAGCGGTGCCGGCGTCTTCGTCACCCAGCTCGAACAGCCGATCGAAGCAGCCATGCGGGCGCTGGAGATCGCGCGTGGGGCAGGGGTGACGACGATCCTCAATCCGGCCCCCGCGGCAAAGCTTCCCGACCGCATCTACACGCTCTGCGACTATCTCACACCCAACGAGACCGAGACGGAGGAACTGACCGGGATGAAGGTGTCCTCGGTCGACGAGGCGCGGCGTGCTGCCGATAAGCTGCTTGAAAGGGGCGTCGGCACGGTCATCGTCACGCTCGGCGACAAGGGCGCGCTTCTGCACTCGAAGACCCGCTCCGACCATGTTCCCGCCGTCAGTGCCGGGCCGGTGGCCGAAACCACGGGGGCAGGCGATGCCTTCAATGGCGGGCTTGCCGCAGCACTTTCGAGGGGCGTGGAGCCGCTGCAAGCGGTGCGCTTCGCCTGCGCCGTCGCTGGCATTTCGGTGACCCGGCCAGGGACCGCGCCGTCCATGCCGACGCTGCAGGAGGTCGAGGCGCTGCTGGCGAGGGGATGAGATCGGCTTGGCTGACTGGCGGCTGACGCTGCCTCCGGCCCGTTTTTAAGCCTATGATTTTTTCGAACGCAAGCTTGTGGAGATCTTGCGCAGCGGGCCTGTGAAGCGCCAGCTTCTGGACTGATGCAAGGCCGCGACTTGCATCTGGCACGCTTGCAACCTTTGTTCGATCTCGTCCTTCTCGTTCCTGGCATCCGAAGCGGGGCTCTGCAGCCCGACGCTGCTTTGGTGAGCCGCCTCGAGCTCACTGCGCAACCTTGAGATTTCAGAATGCAACGTCGCCTTCTCGGATTCAGCACTTGCAAGCATAGGGCGCATCACCTGGATATCCTCCCAGGCAAGCCGTGCCACCAGATCGCCGACTGCACGGCGCATCTGCTCGCTCCAGGCCGCGGGATCAACGCGCATGAGGCGCGAGTACTCGGATTGTTCCTTGCTGGCGTTCGGTATCCAGACGCGCAAGGCCGAAGGCCACCAGCCGGCTCTGTCGGCTATATCAAGCAGTGTGGCGAGTTGGGATACTGCGGAGTGCCGTGATTTTTTCCATGCGGCGCTGAAATGCAGGACGGTTGGAACGCGGCAATAGGTGAAGGGGTTTCGCGGATTCTCGCGCATGATTCGCCGCCACAATTGCCAGTCCCCGGCCGATGCGACGTCTTCGGGCCAGACATCTCGCGACGGCAGGCAATCGGCCCGATACAGGAAGCAACTGGCGGGTATCGTGTTGCCGACCTCAGTGAACACCCTGAACTCGTCGGCCAGGTCCAGATTGGTCAGGAAGGGGGCCGCGATGCCATCAGTGGAAACCCACAGCGCCTGACTGTACGCGATGGCAGCTCCAGTTTTGAGGCCATCCGCCAGGATCTCAAAATGATCCGGAAACAGGAGGTCGTCATCGGCGGCAAAGCCAATCAGCTCGCCGCGTGCCTCACGCAGCACGATGTTGCGGTTCGCGTAGCCGAAGTTCGGCGCCTTGGGGAGATCGAAGAAACGAATGCGGCTGTCATGGGAGGCTTCGACCACCTCGGCCGTGCCGGCCGCGCAGCCGTCGCCGACGACCAGCAGTTCAAAATCCTCGACGGTCTGGTCCAGCACCGATTGGATAGCCACACCGATGACATCCACGCGCGAGTGCGTCGGCATGAGGATGGAAAAGCGGGGCTTGCTCACCATCCCTTGGCGCTGCCGAAATCATGGGGGATGAGATCGGTATCGATCGGCAGGCGGTACTTATCGGGATTTGCGTGATCATATTGTATCGTCGGGAAATTGATGGCAACCAAGTCGGATGTTCCGATGTTTCTGTCGGCATGCCAGACAAATTTCGGAATGTTGACCAGGCGTGGACGATTGCCGGAGAGGTAAACCTTCGAAACCTTGCCATATGTGCTGGATTCGGGGCGGGGGTCATAAAGGACCAGTTCCAGCTCGCCGCTGATCACAAAATAGCGGTCCTCGTGCAGCTTGTGCAGGCCCCACCCCTTCACCACGCCAGGGCGAATTGTGAATATGTAGGAAAAGACCAGCGGGTCGGCATGCCAACCCCAGCGCGGGTCATAGATCTCGGTGACGCTGCCGCGGTCGTCATTGTGCCGGATGCTGTCGAAAAAGGACATGCCGTCCACAAGCGGCGTAGTGCTTTGCCGTTGCTCGTCCAGAGTCCGTTGATCCTGCTTGGCGGCGGCAAGTGTTGTCTCCAGAAGATTCAGGCTGGGGTGATCGCTCATGTACAAAGCCTCCGCTTTTGACCGTCTTAGGCCGACCTTCTCTCACAGTTTTCGATGGATGTCCTGATGGGGCTAGCAGGTTCTTGCAGCCATGATGACCTTTTCGGCCGCGGGTGGAGCTTTGATGGGAGCGGAGGCAGGTGCGCATCGGGGGGCGCCACCGACAAGCAACCAAAGCGTGACGTCGTCAATGCCGACGTTGCAGAGCCGGTTCTTGCGTCCATGCTTGGGAGATTCAACTCAGATACGAGACAATCCGAGTTGCCTCATCCAAGAAGATTTTTGACAATCAATGTCTACATTTCTCTGAAGCCAAGGGCTTGATACCCTTGAGAGAAATGGCGCGAGTGACGGGGCTCGAACCCGCGACCTCCGGCGTGACAGGCCGGCACTCTAACCAACTGAGCTACACCCGCGCATGGCGAACACGTTTCAGCCGTGTTCGTCGTTGGGGCGCTGGATAAGGGGTTCGCCACCGGGTGTCAAGCGTGACAGGACAGCATAACAGCAAACAGGAGAAGGTTTTTTGACAGCCGGCGTTTTGTTGGCAAAACCGGCATCCAACCAGGGCGTCCTGCATTCATTTGGCCTTGCGAAGCGGACCCTGACCGCTTAAAGGTCCGGCCCGGAGCGGGCGATTAGCTCAGTTGGTAGAGCGCTTCGTTTACACCGAAGATGTCGGCGGTTCGAGCCCGTCATCGCCCACCATTCCATAGTCCATTCAAACTGTTGCCAGACACGGAACCGAGTCGTCTGGTTCGTGCTGCACTCAAGGCGGCAACAGCCGGAAATCATTGCCCTCGGGCAGCAGCTGTCCGCCATCGACAACAATGGTCGTGCCGG
Organism: Mesorhizobium sp. M1342; assembly: GCF_040317955.1. NCBI lineage: Bacteria > Pseudomonadati > Pseudomonadota > Alphaproteobacteria > Hyphomicrobiales > Phyllobacteriaceae > Mesorhizobium > Mesorhizobium sp. M1342. The sequence goes on from NZ_JAMYLI010000004.1 coordinate 7,148, forward strand.
TGATGTAGCTGGCATCGTCGGAGGCGAGGAACAGGAAGGCGTTGGCGACGTCGCGCGGGCTGCCGAGGCGGCCGAGCGGAATGGAGTCCTCCATGTTCTTGATGTAAGCCGCGCCGCGATGCAGCTTGATGGCTTCGGTCAGGATGTTGCCGGGCTCGACGCCGTTGACGGTGATGCCGTAGCCGGAGAATTCCAGTGCCGCGGCGCGGATGAAGCCGTTGATGCCGGCCTTGCTGGCCGAATAGTGGCCATGGCCCGGGCTGGTGACATGCGGGCCGGTAATGGACGAGGTGTAGAGCATGCGGCCGAAGCCTTGCGCCTTCATCGGCACCAGGGCCGCGCGGCTGGCATTGAAGGTGCCGCGCAGATTGACCGCCATGACGCGGTCCCAGTCGTCGGCGCTGGTGTTCTCGATCAGCTGCCAGGGATAGATGCCGGCATTCTGCACGATGACGTCGAGGCGGCCATGGAGTTTGAGCGCCAGCGCCACGGCGGCCTCGGCGTCGCTCATTTGCGAGATGTCGGTGCGGATGAAGGGGACGCCCAACTCGCCAGCGGTGGCTTGCCCGGCATCGACCTCGGTGTCGGCGAGCACCAGCCGCGCTCCCTCTTCGGCAAAGCGGAGCGCAATGCCCTTGCCGATGCCGCGGGCGGCGCCAACGATGAGCGCCACCTTGTCCTTTAGCCGTCCTGTCATGCGAGCCGTCCTGTCATGCGAGTCTTTGGCGAATGGTTTGCTTGAAGGCGTCGAGCAGCACCGCGGCCAGCACCAGCAGGCCATGAATCACCTGGGTGAAATTGGCCGGCAGGCCCATCAAATTGATCGCCGTGTTGATGGCCGAGAGCAAAAGCACGCCGGCATAGACGCCAGGCAAGGTGCCGACGCCGCCTTTGAGGCTGACGCCGCCGATGACGACGGCGGCGAAGGCGTTGAACAAAAGGCCGACGCCGAGATTGGCGGTGGCGCCCGAGGTGCGGATGGCCAGCAGCCAGCCGGCGAGGCCGGCAATGGCGCCGGCTAGCACGAAGGCGATGATGAGATTGCGGTTCACCCGGATGCCGGCACGAAAAGTTGCCGTCTCGTTGCCACCGATCATGACGAGATGCCGGCCGAACGGCGTCTTGGCCATAATCAGAGAAAAGACGACGAAGCAAGAGACCGCGATCCAGGCGGTGAGCGGCAAGCCGACAAGGCGCTGGATGCCGAACCAACGGATGGCCGGCGCCAGGTCCTGCGCCGAGCGGCCACCCGACACGACCAGCACGAGGCCGCGCACCCAGATGTAGGACGCCAGCGTGATGATGAAGGCGCTCATCTTCACCTTGACCACCAGATAGCCGTTGAAGGCGCCGATGAGGCCGCCGACGGCCAGCGCCAGCAGCAGCGAAACCGGAACCATCAGCCATTCGGGATGCAGCTGCACGCCCATGCCTATACCTGACGAGCAGAACAGGATGCCGACCGCCATGGCGCTGAGCGCTGCGACGGATTCGACCGACAGATCCATGTGGCCGGCGATGATCACCAGCGCCAGGCCGATCGACATGACGCCGAGCACGCTGGAAGCCTCGATGATGTTGGCGAAAATGCCGAGCTGAAAGTAGTTCGGGACAAAGATGGAGAAGACCACCAGCACGAACAGCAGCATGAACCAGACGAGGTTGTCGAGTACGAACTCCAGGGCTTTGCGTGTGCGCGGGTTCATGGGCTGATCCGGTTGGCGCCCCCGCGAAATCAAAATCGATTTCGTCGGATTCAGGCGCGGATTCAAATTCGCCACGGCATCCTTTCGGACGCGGCGTTGTGAAAGGGCAGGCTCCGGGCTGCTATGGCCCGGAGCGCTTTCAATGACTATTCGACCGACTTGACGGTGTCCGTCGGTGGCTTCTGGTTGCCCCAGAAGGCCGGATTGTCGACGTTTTCCTTGGTGATGGCGGCACCGGGGATCTTGATGTTCGGACCCCAGGCTTCCGTGGTCACGGTCGATTTCAGGCCGAGCACGTCGTATTCGCCGGGCTTGATCTCCTGCTTCTTGACGATCTTGTCCATGAACATGGCGACAGCCGCGGCCTGCGCGTAGAGCGGCTGCTCGATTTCGGCGTTGAGCCAGCCCTTGCGGATCAGGTCGAGGCCGACCGGAGCGCCGTTCGAGCTCATCAGCATGACGTCGCCCGGCTTCTTCCCGGCTGCCTCGAGCGAGGCGACGGCGGCGACCGAAAGGTGCGCGGCATGGCTGAAGATCAGGTCGATGTCGGGATTCGCCAGCATCTGGTCGGCAACGATTGTGCCGGCATTGCTGGCTTCCCATTGCATGGCCGGAAGCGAGATGATCTTGACGTCCGGAAACGCCTTCATCTTCTCCTCGAAGCCCTTCTGGATGTCGAGCGTATAGGGATCGCCGGGATCGCCGAGCACCTGCAGCACCTTGCCCTTCACCGAACCGTGCTTTGCCTTCAGCAGCTTCTCGGCCTGGTCGGCGGCGACGTAGCCGATCTCGACCGTTCCGGCGACAGAGGTGAAGTCGGATGGCGTCGAGGTGATCTGGCGGTCGAACTCGACCACCGGGATGCCGGCGGCGCGGGCCGCCTCGATCGACGGTTTCAGTGCATTGAAGTCGACTGCCGCCAGGATGATGGCCGCCGGCTTCAGCGCGATGACATCGTTCATCTGCGATTGCTGGGCGTCGGTCTTGTTGTCGGCGTTCAGCGTCTTCATCTCGTAGCCGGTCTGCTTCAGGAACAGTTCCAGCGCGCTCACCGAGCCGGTCTGGAACTCGTCCAGCAGGGTCGGCACCATATAGTAGACGATACCCTTGGACTGGGCGAATGCCGGCGTGAGCGTGGCAAAGGCCAGTGCCAGGATACCGAAGACAGCAAGAAGTATTCGCTTCATGTCGTTCGCTCCTCTTAAGCCGGACCCCTCTTTTGTCCCTCAGCCCGTCGGTCCGGCACCGGCAAGCGTCTCACCGGTGATCATGTTGATCACCGCATCGGGACTTGTTTTGTTGCGCGCGACATCGCCGGCCACGACGCCTTGCCGGATCACCACGATCCGGTCGGCGACCTGGAAGGCCTGCTGCATGATATGGGTGATGATGACGACGCCGATGCCCTGGTTCGCCACCTGGCGGATCATGTCGAGGCCGCGCCGCGTCTGTTCGACACCGAGCGCTGCGAACGGTTCGTCTAGCAGCACCAGCTTGCCGCCCCAATGCACGAACCGGTTGAGCTCGATGGCTTGCCGCTGGCCGCCCGAGAGATGCTCGACATTGGCCCGCAGCGAGGGGATGCGGGTGCCGGCACTGGCCAGCGCCTTTCCGACGACGGCCTCCATGGCGCGCTCGTCGAGCACGGGAATGCCGAAAACCTTCCTGGTGATTTCGCGGCCCATGAAGAAATTGGCCACCACGTCGACATTGGTGCACAGCGACAGGTCCTGGTAGACGGTCTCGATGCCGGCTGCCTTGGCCTCTGCGGGCGACCGGGCAAGGAACTCCTTGCCCTCGAACAGCATTCGGCCGGAGGTCGGCTCCAGTCCGCCGGCGATAATCTTGACCAGCGTCGATTTGCCGGCGCCGTTGTCGCCCAGCAGCGCCACGACCTCGCCCTTGCCGATCGAGAAGCTGATGCCCTTGAGCGCTTCGATCGCGCCATAGTTCTTGGTGACGTTGTCGAGCACCAGCAGGGGTTCACTCATGCCGCAATCTCCCTGCCTTTGAGAAGGTCGCGCTCGCGTTCGCGTTCGGCCGCGAACATCTGCCCGAAGCGGGGTGACAGCACCCCGGAAACCGCAAGGGCGGCGGCGCCGCGCAGCACGGAATGCTGCCCGCCGCGTGCGACCACAACCCTGGGCGTGGTGCGGTCCTTGCGGGCCGAGACGGAGTTGTGCAGGCCTCCGGCCGAACCAGCCAGCATTTCGAGCAGGTCGGTGGACGCCAGCCCGCCGAGGATGACCGTCTCCGGGTCGAACAGGTTCTCGATGACGGCGACGGCGTTGTGAAAGATCGGCGCGACTTCGGCGACCCAATCCGCCTCGCTGCCGTTCCAGCGCCGGAGCGCTTCGAGCGACAAATATCTTTCGAGACAGCCGCTGTTGCCGCACGGGCAAGCCTGGCCGCCCGGAATGACGGGAATGTGCCCGATCTCGCCGGCATTTCCCCAGGCGCCGCGCAAGGCGCTGCCGTCATGAATCATGACACCGCCAAGGCCGACGCCGAAATAGAGATAGTAATATTCGGAAAACTGGGCGCCGAGGCCGTAGAGCCGCTCGCCCATGGCGGCCGCGGCCATATCGGTTTCAAAGAAGGCCGGCAATCCGGTGGAGGCCGCCAGCCGTTCGCGCAGCGCTACATCCTTCCAGCCGGTCATGGTGGTCGGCCCGACGAAACTCATGGACTCCACGTCGAATGGGCCGGGCAGGGCCATGCCGACGCCCAGCACTCGTCCGCCAGCCCGTAGTCTGGTCAATTCCACCACCATCGCCCCGATCAGCTCGAAGGCGTGGTCCGGCGTCGCATTCGGCGCCTCGCGGTAGATGCTCTCGATCACGTCGCCGCTCAGATTGATCAAGGCGGCGCTGATACCAAGCGGAGTGATGTGGATGCCGACGGCATAGCCGCCATCGGGGTTGATCCGGAGCGTTGCCGGCGGCAGACCGCGCCCCTTCGGCTCTTCGCGCAGCGACAGGATGTAGCCCTGATCTTCCAGCTCACGAACGATGGTCGACACCGTCTGGACGGTGAGGCCGACGCGCCGGGCGATCTCGCCGCGGGCGATCGGCCCATGCAGGCGGATGGACTCAAGCACGATGCGCCGGTTGTACGGCCGCCCGAACTCCTGATTGGTCCCCCGCAGTGCCATGCCTTGCGCCCCTTAGGAGAGAGTAGTTTCGCATTGCTTATTTATTCAGTCAAATGGAATTCAAAAATAAATTCTCGGCGAAAGCTTTCCAGGAGGAAGGCCGTGGAGGGCGTATTCGGTCCAGGACCTGCCCACGCGTCGTCCTGGCCGATTGCCGCCATGGTGAAACCTCTTCAATGGTGAGCGAACCCCGCGACCGTTGATCTGACAAAGCATGGAGCAAAGATGATCGAATTGCCGTTTGCCCGCGACGAGTACCAACAGCGGCTTCGCAAGATCCGCACCGAGATGGCGAAGCGCGATCTCGAGCTCCTTGTCGTCAACGACGTTGCCAACCAGCATTACATCACCGGCTACGATGGCTGGTCGTTTTATACGCCGCAGGTGGTGCTGGTTCCAATCGAGGATGTCGAGCCGGTCTGGATCGGGCGCGCCATGGATGCGGCAGGCGGTCTTCTGACCGCCTGGATGAAACCGGAAAACGTGGTCGGCTTTCCGGAAGATCATGTTCAGCGCGTCGATCGCCATCCCATGGACTGGATCGCGAACTGGATCGTCGCCAGGGGCTGGGGTGTCAGACATATCGGCATCGAACTCGAAGCCTATTATTTCTCCCCCAAGGCGCACGCCCGGCTTGTCGCCGGACTTCCCAACGCAAAATGGCACGATGCCGACCTGCTGGTGAACTGGATCCGCGCGGTCAAATCGGCGCCCGAGATCGCGTATTTGCGCAAGGCATCGACCCTGGCCGAAGCGGCCGTCACGCGGGCTTTCGAGGTGATTGCGCCGGGTGTTCGCGAATGCGATGCCATCGCCGCCATCCAGGCGGCGCAGATTGCGGGCAGCCCGGATTTTGCCGGCGACATCACCGCGCTTCCACCGACAATCCTCGGTGGCGAGAATGCCTCGGCGCCGCACATCATGTGGAGCGACCGGCGGTTCGGAGAAAACGAGACGATTGCGCTGGAACTTGCCGGGGTCTGCCGCCGCTATGCCGCAGGCCTCGCCAGGACCATGCAGCTTGGCAAGACGCCGACTAATGTTTCCGACACGGCAAAAGCGGTGATCGAGGGCATGGACGCGGTGCTCGACGCGGTCAGGCCGGGAACGTCAGCCGAAGCCGTCGAAGCCGCCTGGCGCAAGGTCATCCAGCGCCATGGACTGAAGAAGGAATCGCGCATCGGCTACTCCATCGGCGTCGCCTATCCGCCGGATTGGGGCGAACACACGATCAGCCTCAGGCCGGGCGACAAGACGGTGCTTGTATCAGGCAACGTCGTGCATTCCATCCTCGGCATGTGGATGGACGGCTGGGGCATCGAGATCAGCGAGACCATCCTGGTCACCGAAACCGGCCACGAGACCCTGACGAAGTTCCCGCGAGAGATCCATGTCAAATCCTGAGGGTTCGGCCACGGCGGGTGGTGTTGCGAAAACCGTGACGACCGATATCGCCGCCGGAATTCTCGACCGGATGATCGAGGTCCGCCGCCATCTGCACCGCAATCCCGAGCTCTCGAACCAAGAGGCCGGCACGCAGCGTTATCTCAGGCAGATGCTGGTGGATCAGGGAATTGCCGACATTCGCGACATCGCCGGCTTCGGCCTGGCCGTCGACATTATCGGCACCGGCAAGCCGTCAAATCGAAAGGTCGCCATTCGCGCCGACATCGATGCCTTGCCGATCGAGGAGGAGTCCGGCGTCGATTATGCATCGACGAATCCAGGCGTGATGCATGCCTGCGGTCACGACGCCCATGCATCGATGGCCTTTGCGGTCGCCGCGCATCTTCACCAGTCGCGGGAGAGTTTTGGCGGTACCGTTCGCCTGATCTTCCAGCCGGCGGAGGAGGACGAACCGTCGGGCGGCAGGCGGGTGGTGGAAGAGGGGCTTCTCGACGATATCGACGCCGCCATCTGCGTCCACGTCGATCCGTACACACCGACCGGCAAGATCGCCGTCGGCTCCGGTCCCTACACTCTGGCCTGCGACACGTTCGATGTGGCCGTCATCGGCTCGGCGTCGCACGCGGCAAAACCGCATGAGGGTGTCGATGCGTTGGCCGTGGCTTGCTCCCTGGTGAGCGAATTGCAGAAGATCGTTTCGCGCGAGATCGACCCCTACGATCCGCTGGTGATCTCCGTGACGGCCATCAACGGCGGCAACGCCTACAATGTCACCGCCGGCAAGGTCACGTTGAAAGGCACCATCCGAAGCGGCAGCGACGCCACCCGCGAGCGGGCCTGGCGCCGCCTTCGTACGATAGCCGATGGGGTAGCGACAAGCCACGGCGCGCGTGTCGAGGTCGACATCCACAAGGGCGAACCGGGTGTCGTCAACGATGTCGAGATGACTGAACTGATTGCCGCCAGCGCCAAGGCCTGCATCGGTGCCGACAACATCCTCAACACGCCCGGATGGACGATCGCGGACGACTTTGGCTACTACAGCGAGAAACGTCCTTCGGTCTATTTTCGGCTGGGAATCCGAAACGAGGCGATCGGATCGGTCTTTCCGCTCCATCACGCCCGGTTTCGTGTCGACGAGGCCGCGTTGAAGGTCGGCGCGGCCACCCTGGTTTCGGCAGCGACGGCGTTTCTGTCGGCGGGAGCGCCTTAGTCAGCCATCATGATGATCATCGGCGCATGGGGCAGGAGCCCAGGATCGCTTACAGATACTGGGCGACCTTCTTGCCGACCGTGAGGAAGCGCAAGGGATCGATCGCTTCGCCATTGTGGCGGACTTCGTAGTGCAGATGCGGGCCGGTTGAGCGGCCGCTGCTGCCGGTCTTGCCGATGACGGCGCCGGCCTCCAGTTTCTCGCCCACGGTGACGTCGATTTCACTGAGATGCCCGTAGCGTGTCGCAAAGCCATTGCCGTGGTCGACTTCCACCATGCGGCCATAGCCGCCGTTCCAGCCGGCCTTGGTGACGGTGCCGGGCGCGGTGACCTTGGCGGCCATGCCGATCGGCGCCCTGAAATCCATGCCGGAATGCAGTGCCGCGGTGCCGAGGATCGGGTCGGTGCGCACGCCGAACGGGCTGGTGACGGAGTGGCCCGGTGCGGGGTTGGTCAGCGGCAGCTGGCGCGCTTCCTTCTTGAGATGGTCGAGCGCGTCAAGCGCTTCGTCCAACTCCTTGACCTTGCTGTCGAACATCATCGAACTGTCGACCGGGATGAGCGGTCCGCCGACATCGCTGTCGCCCTTGCCGAAGTCGCTGTCGACGGGCAGTCCGGCCGCCTCGAGCGCCTGGGTGATGGCATCGGCGCTCTTGTAGGCATTGTCGGCAAGCGTGCTTATGCGGGTCAGTTGATCGCTCTCGATGGATCTCAGCGATTGGTTGATCGAGACGAAGAGCTTGTCGGCACGATCGGCGGCTGAATCGTTGGGCAGCGGATCGGAGCGGGTCGACCACAGCGAGAACGGCCTTGTGTCGCCGGCCCCGGGATCGGCGCTCAGGCTGGCGACCGCATAATTGCGCGCGGGCTCCTTGATGCTGCCGGTCACTTCGGCGCGTTTGTCCGGCTTCGCAACCGCTGCCGGATATTCGGCCGGCGCTGCGCCGACTTCGCTCTCGGCGCGTTCGAGCAGCGGGCCAAGGCGGCCGTGACGCTGGCTCAGCTGGCTCTGCCGTTCAAGCAGTTCGCTGACCTTGGTTTCCATCAGTTGCTGGTCGAGCAACTGCCGGCTGGTGATGCGGTCGACCTGGGCGCGAAGCGCCGAAATGCGATCTTCATATGCTTGCTGCATGCGCGCCTGACGCGCCGTGGTGGCGCCGATCAAATCGTCGCGCAGCACGAGATAGGAGGTGGCCATGAGGTAGCCTATGGCAATGGCGGCCAGCGCCGAGCCGATAAAGGCCGCCAGCCACGGTCGGATCGTAAAATGCCTGATCTCGTTGCCCCGGGCGATGATGACCGTATGGGGCTCCTTACGTCTGCCGAATACTGCGGACTGACCGGTTGCGTTCACGGGACCAAGCTTTCGTTTACGACACCACGACAGCTTGACTACACATTATTAAGGTTAACAAAGGCTTGCAGCGCCGACTTGTCCGCAGCGGTTGCCCGCCAGGCGTGCGCAAGGTTGTAAGGGAAACCGGGCCGGCCTCGCCGGTAAAATCTCAAAGCGCACGAACGGCCTCAAGCACCTCTTCCGCATGGCCCTTGACGCGGACCTTGCGCCAAATCCTGGCGATCCGCCCGTCGCGGCCGATCAGGAACGTCGCGCGCTCGACCCCCATATACTTGCGGCCATACATCGATTTCTCGACCCACAGATGGTAGGCCTCGATCACCTTGCGCTCCTCGTCGGCGGCGAGGTCGATGGTCAGATTGTACTTCGACTTGAACTTGTCGTGCTTCTTGACGGGGTCGGGCGACAGGCCGATCACCACGGCGCCGGCCTTCTCGAACTCCGGCTTCAGCTGCGAGAAGCTGATCGCCTCCTGCGTGCAGCTTGTTGTGTCGTCCTGCGGATAGAAATAGAGCACGATGGGCTTGCCGGACGATGCGGCAAGGCTGACTGATCCGCCGCCGTCCCGCGGCAGGTCGAATTGCGGCGCGAGATCGCCTACGTCGAGGTCAGCCATACCGATGCCCTTGTTTGAGGTTACGCGCGAAGCCACACCGATATAGTGTCGGACGGGGATTCGTCCACGATCGAGTTCGTACAACGGAAAATTGCGTGGATCAGGAGCGACCGCAGCACGAGAAGATCCGGTTCAGGCGTGATGAGATCACCGACCTGGGGACCTTTCCGTCCGCCTGCCGTGTGCCGCCGCTCGGTCAGGCGTCGATCGGACGCGGTTTTCGCATCCTGTCGCGACTGTTCGCAGGTCTGGTCGCTTTCGTGCTGCTGGCCGCCATGCTCGTTTATCTGGTTGGCGCCTCCGGCATCGGAGCCGACCGGCTTCGCACCGAGGCGGAAACGGCGCTCGAGAAACTGGCGGGCGTCGATGTCAATGTCGCGGTCGGGCCTGCCCGCATCACGCTCGACGGTTCGAGTTTCATCGCGCTTCAGGTCAGCGACGTCAGCTTGAAGACATCGGACGGCAAGCCGATGGCCGATGCCGGCCGCGTGCGCTTCGGCGTGCGTCTGTTCCCGCTGCTGTGGGGGGATGTGCGGCTGACCAGCGCCAGGATCTCGGATGCCCGCATCGTCGTGGCGGCGATGCCGTCAGGCGGCGACTGGACTGCCGGCCTGCGCAATGCGGACGGCCTCATCGATCCGGAGAAGCTGTCCGCCGCGGTGTTCGGAAACATCAACCACGCACTCGATGCCGTGCGGGAGGATTCGCTGCGCCGGATCGACCTTCGCAATGTCGAATTCGTGCTGCCCGAAACCGGAGCGATCAAGCTCGTCAAGATCACCGACGCCACCGTCGTGCAGTCAGGCCCGGGCGGCATGCAGTTCTCGTCCACGGCGGACATCGACGGCAGGACGGCTACCGTTGCCGCTTCCGCCTCCCGCGATATCGCGGCGCACCGCGTCACGGCACTGGATGCGAGCGTCGATCTGGCCGATACCGGCGACATGGCGGCCGCTGCCGGCAAGCTGGGAACCGTCGCGCTGAAGCTGACGGGATCGGAAGGGTTCGGCGCGAACGCATCGCGGCTGACGGCCGCTTTGTCGTCGACGGGTTCTGTCCTTGATCTCGGCACGCGAGGACTGCTGCCGGCGGACGTCGATATCAATGCGACGCTGGTTGCGGGCAGCAACAAGATCCAGGTCGACAGATTGCTGCTGAAGACCGGCCGCTCGACATTCGATTTCGCCGGGTCGATCGGGCCGAAGCCGGCAAGCGGAGCGGTGGGTGAAGAACCCTCCTATCGCTACGACCTGACCAGCGACGGGTCGTCGCTTGCGCCTTCGGAGTCGCCCGAGCCGGCACTCACCTTCCTCGCCCGGATTGCCGGGGTCTACAATACGGTGAGCCACAAACTGGTCGCCGAGCAGATCGCGCTCCGGTCCGCCGGCTCCGGCGAGATGCTTGGCACCGCCGCCGTGGCGTTCGTCGACGGCAAAGTGCCGGGGATCAATCTGGCGTTCAACATCCACGACATGCAGGTCTCTCACGTCAAGCAGCTATGGCCGTGGTTTTCGGCGCGCAATGCCCGGCTGTGGGTGCTGGCCAATCTGTTCGGCGGCCGTGTCGTCGACGCCAACCTTCAGTTCCAGGTTGTGCCGGGCCGGCTTGGCAACGGCGTGCCGCTTTCGGCCGATGAGGTGTTCGGCCGCTTCCAGATCGAGGGATCGCGCTTCGACACCGCCGGCCGCATCCCGCCGATACGCGACGCGGTCGGTGTCGTCGGTTTCCACGGCAACGATGTCGATATCTCCCTGTCCTCGGGCACCGTCTACATGCCCAGCGGCCGCACCGTGGCGGCCAGCAACGGCACGCTGACGGTCAAGGCGGCCAACCGCCCGCCGGTCGTCGGCGCGCTCGATATCGACGTCGACGGCGAAGCGTCGGCCGTCGCCGAACTCGCATCCTACGAGCCGATCAACGCCATGCGCCATGTCGGCATTCTGCCGGAAGACCTGTCGGGCAGCGTCACCGGCCACGTCAAGGCTGATATTCCGCTGCAGTCGGGCGTCGACAGTTCGAAGCTCGATTGGCTGGTGTCGCTCGACTACACCGGTATGTCCTTGGCCAAGCCCTTCGAGGGCCAGATCGTGACGGATGCCGACGGTTCGATCACGGTCGATCCGGAGAAGGCGGTGATCTCCGCCAAGGCATTGCTGAACGGCATTCCGGCCGAACTCGATCTGGTAGAGCCGCTCAGGGATGACGGGCCGGCGCGCAGCCGCAAGGTGGCTCTGGTGCTTGACGACAAGATCCGCGCCGCCGCCATGCCCGGCCTGAAGCCGCTGCTTGCCGGAACGGTAAAGGTGGCGATCGACAAGAACGGCAGCGGCGACCAGAACGTCTCGGCCGACCTGACCAACGCCAGGCTGGACATTCCCTGGGCGGGCTGGAGCAAGGGGGCAGGGGTCCCCGCCAAGGTCACCTTCGTCATGACCAGGTCCGGCGAGACCATGACGCTGTCCGATTTCGACCTCGACGGAAAGACGTTCTCCGTCGACGGCAGCATCGTGCTGGTCAATGGCGCCTTGTCGTCGGCGCGGTTCAGCAAGGTCACCTTGAACAGGGGCGACGACGTTGCCGTGTCGGTGAAGCGGTCCGGCAAGGGCTATGCGGTCGACATATCGGGCAACGCGCTCGATGCCCGCTCGCTCATCAAGCAGTTCACTTCGGACGTCGACACGGCTACCAAGACCACCGGTTCCGATGCCATTTCCGTCAGCGCCGATGTCGACCGGCTGACCGGTTTCCACGACGAGCAATTGTCCAATCTGAAGCTCGACTACAGCGCGGCCGGCTCGCGGGTGAACGGGCTGAAGGTCAGCGCCACGGCCAGTTCAGGTGCGGCCATATCAATCAGCAACACCACCGGCGCCGGCCGGCGCACGCTCAACATGCAGTCCGCCGACGCCGGCGCCATTCTGAGATTCCTCAACATCTACGAGCATATGGAAGGCGGCGCGATCACGCTCGCACTGGCCGGGCCGAGCGACGGATCGCTCAAGGGCAAGGTCGACACCAGCAACTTTTTCGTCGTCAACGAACCGAAACTCGCCTCCATCGTCTCGACCACGCCGGCCGGCGACAACCGCAGCCTCAATCAGGCGGTCAAGGGCAAGCTGGACACATCGCGGGTGAAGTTCGAACGCGGCTACGCCGAGATCGACAAGGGCAGCGGCTATCTGAAACTGGCCAATGGCGTGCTGCGCGGACCGCGCATCGGGACGACGTTCCAGGGCACGCTCTACGACCAGAACAACAACATGGACATGACCGGCACGTTCATGCCGGTCTATGGCCTCAATCGCATCTTCGGCGAACTGCCCATCGTTGGCGCGCTGCTCGGCAATGGTCGCGACCGTGGCCTGATCGGTGTCACTTACCGGCTCAAGGGCAATGCCAACAAGCCGCTGCTGGACATCAATCCGCTGTCGGTGATCGCGCCTGGGATATTCAGATCGATCTTCGAATACCGGTGATCGTTAGGCCGCCCACCTTTCGTCACGAAAGTTAGGCGGCTTCGAGTTCCATTACCTTTTCTGCGGCCTTGGCGAGGAACCCAGATCGGGTGTAGCCATGAGCCTCGGCAAATGCATCGATCCGCTGAAGAACGTCATCCGGTAGAGTGACGTTTACCCGCACCGCCTTTTTTGCCTCGGTTTTCACGCCAACCAGAATGGCCACACCATCGCGGTTGATAGCTGACGCCATAACCTCAGCCAGAGACGAGGGCTCTGGAATAGCCTCTCCGTCCTCGACGAGCCCTTCGATGTGAAAGGCAAGGGCCTCTTCGGCCATAACTCGGGCGTCGTCTAAGTCCTTACCCGCCGTAACCACGCCGGGAAAATCAGGAAAAGACACGCCGAAGTCGCTTTCGGCATCCTTATGGATAAGTCCGATATACTGCTTCATGTCTCTCACCTCAGTGTCAGTCCAGATTGCTTTTCGATGCTACGCAGGGTGCCGATGGGTATGTCTCGTTTGGGGTGTGGAACGGTGACCCGTCCCGGTTTGTCGTTGTGCTTGAATTGAGCATGACTGCCTTTTCGAGCAACTTCGAACCATCCATCAGCGACCAACTTTGCAATCACATCGGCGCTCTTCATGTGTGTATCAATACACACTGATGCGCACGATGTCAATGAAAATCGGTCTAGACCGAATTGGTTGCATATGACGTTGCGGTGATCCGCCTGATGGTCGTCGTCGCTGTCAAAGCTACCAACAAAGGTAATGCAAGTTTCGCCGCGGTTCAAATGCTGAAGTGCAGTTCTTCGAAACGACACCTGTAAGTGTAAGCAGTCATGCCATCCATCGAAACCGCATCTGGATAGCGCCAAAAGCGAGGGTGCAGAGCAGTGCTCTTTCGCCGGTTCCGTCGATCGCGTGGCCGAATGAGGACTCACCAAGCCGGTCACCGGCTACCTCTGCGTCGCGCACGTCTCAAACATCAGCTGGCGGTTATTCCTCTACTCAACTCATCAATGAACTGGCGGATGTTCTGCGCGAGCTTCAAGTCCAGATATCTCGAATTGCAGGTAGCTTTCAGCTGGGGGAGGCCGAAGGACGAGAGTCCCGTGTCTCAGGGTATCGATGCCTATGAGGGCTTGGATAGGGAAGCCATCGCTGTCCAAGCGTAGCTCTCCGATGAAGCACTCCATGGTCATCCGGGGGAAAATTTGGTAACGCATGTTGCCTGTACTGGACTTCGGTCTTCGACCAGTTACCAGTCATCTCAGCTGTCATACCCGGGTTGAGCCGCCAAGCTTGAGCCAATTCCCGTGTGACCATCGTGCCCATGCATGCAGTGTCAACGACTGCCTGAACGGAGTGCCAGAGGCCGCCCCCATTTGAAATCTCGATATCGACGAAAGGGAAAGCTGGCTCGGAAAGCGATGTGGCCGTCTGACCCGCTCGGTCAAGCCAATAAATCGGTACCTTCATCATCTCTCCACGTGGTAGTCCTCAAGCCGGCCGCACCAGAATGTGTTTTTTCTTTCCCAGAGAAAGCTTTACGACGCTTTCCGGACTCAAATCCTTTGAAGTCACCAGGCGGCGCTCGTCGCTCACCGGCTCGTCGTTCAGGCGCACGGCACCGCCCTGCACATGCCGCCGCGCTTCGCCGTTCGATGCCGCCAGTCCGGCAGTGACCAGCAGCGACAGGATACCGACGCCGGTTTCAAGCGCCGTTTTGTCGACCTCGACGGTCGGTAGCGACTCCGCGAGCGCGCCTTCCTCGAACGTCTTGCGCGCCGTATCGCTGGCTTGCTCGGCGGCTGCACGGCCGTGCAGCAGGGCGGTGATCTCGGTGGCGAGGATCTTCTTGGCCTCATTGATCTCGGATCCGCCGAGCTGTTCGAGCCGCGCCACCTCGTCCAGCGGCAGCGTCGTGTAGAGCTTCAGGAAGCGGGCGACGTCGGCATCCTCGGTGTTGCGCCAGTACTGCCAGAATTCGTAGGGGCTCAGCATCTCCGCATCGAGCCAGACCGCGCCCGAAGCCGACTTGCCCATCTTGGCGCCCGACGAGGTGGTGAGCAGCGGGGTCGTCAGCGCATAGAGCTGCGCATCCTCCATGCGGCGGCCGAGATCGATGCCGTTGATGATGTTGCCCCACTGGTCGGAGCCGCCCATCTGCAGGCGGCAGCCGAGACGCTTGTAGAGCTCGACGAAATCATAGGCCTGCAGGATCATGTAGTTGAATTCGAGGAACGACAGCGACTGCTCGCGATCGAGCCGCAACTTGACGGAATCGAACGCCAGCATGCGGTTGACGGAAAAGTGACGGCCGACATCGCGGAGGAAATTGACGTAGTTGATCTCCATCAGCCAGTCGGCGTTGTTGACCATGATGGCGTCGTTCGGACCGCTGCCGAATTTGAGGTAGGGCATGAAGTTGCGGCGGATGCCGGCTAGATTGTCTTCGATGTCCTGCGGGGTCAAAAGCTTGCGCGCCTCGTCCTTGAAGGACGGGTCGCCGATCATCGAGGTGCCGCCGCCCATCAACGCGATCGGCCGATGACCGGTCTGCTGCAGCCAGTGCAGCATCATGATTTGGATCAGCGAGCCGGCGTGCAGGCTCTTGGCGGTGGCGTCGAAGCCGATATAGGCCGTCACCGTCTCCTTGGCGAAGATATTGTCGAGGCCGGCATCATCCGAAGTCTGGTGGATGAAACCGCGCTCGCTCATCGTGCGCAGGAAATCGGATTTGAAGGCGGACATTGTTTCTTTCCCGAAAGCGCCCGGCCGCTGTGGCTCGGATGTGCATGAACGCGGGCGTTTAGCATCCAAGCGCGATCAGCAAAAGTGGTTTCCGGTTTTGCGTCTGATCGCGCGCCAGACAAAGATCCAGCGATCAGCAAAAGTGGTTTCCCGTTTTGCAGCTAGCGCGGATGGCGTTTGCGAATCCTTGCTTCGTCGTTTGGGCTGGCGTATTGAGGCGCCGCGCAGGGGCAGGGCCTGAGGCGCCGCGACGGGGCCATCCCGCAGATCAGATCCGGAAAGCTCCGCGATGAACAGGAACTATCTTTTTCTCTTTCTGTTCAGCGTGCTGATGACTTTCAGTGGACTGGCGAGCCTTCCACCCGTCGACCGGGACGAATCCCGTTTTGTCCAGGCCACCAAGCAGATGGTCGAAACCTCCGACTATGTCGACATCCGTTTTCAGGATGCCTCGCGCTACAAGAAGCCGATCGGCATCTACTGGCTGCAATCGGCGGCCGTGGCGCTGAGCGGCGAGGGGGCGGCGGCGCCGATCTGGGTCTACCGCCTGGTCTCCATGCTTGGCATTGCCTTGGCCGTCGTCGGCATTGCCTGGACAGGCACCAAGCTGTTCGGGGCCAATGCCGGTCTCGCCGCCGGCCTGATGATGGCGGCTATCTTCGCCACAGCCTTCGAGGGCCGTGACGCCAAGACCGACGCCATGCTGCTGGCCTGCTGCGTGGCGGCGCAAGGCGCGCTCGCCCAGATTTATCTGGCATCGCGCCGCAACGAACCGGTGGCCGCCCATTTGCCGTGGATCTTCTGGGCGGCTCAAGGCCTGGGAATCCTTATCAAGGGGCCGGTGGCTCCGCTCCTGTCGGTGCTGACGGTCGCCGCCCTGTTTGCCTTCGAGCGCGACTGGCGCTGGCTCCTGAAGCTGAAGCTCGTGCGCGGTGTCGCCCTGGTGCTGCTCATCGTGCTGCCCTGGGTCGCCCTCATCACCTGGAAGAGCGGCGGCGCCTTCCTCAGTGATGCCGTCGGCAAGGACATGATGGCCAAGGTCGCCTCGGGTGAGGAATCGCACGGCCTGCCGCCGGGCTTCTACATGCTGACCTATTCCTTGTTCATGTGGCCGTTCGGTCTGATCGCGGTCGGCGCCGGGCTGCAGGCCCTCAACCGTCTGCGCGACGATCCCCGGTTACGTTTCTGCCTCGCCTGGTACATTCCGTTCTGGCTGGTGTTCGAGCTGATCCCGACCAAGCTGCCGCACTATGTCCTGCCGGCCTATCCCGGCATGGCGCTGCTGATCGGCTGGCTGCTGACCTTGCCGCCGCAGGAGGCGAATGCGCCGCTCAGGCGCTGGCAGGATTGGTTGTGGTGGTCGACCGCATTCGGTCTTGCCGTGGTCAGCCTTGGCCTGGCGGCGGTCTGCGTCGGAGCGCCGATCTATCTCACCGGCGCCTTCTCCTGGTGGAGCATTCCGGCCGCCGCGGCAGCACTGGGGGCGGGCTACCTTGCCTTCTCGCGGGAGTTGCAGGTTCCGCTTCCTCGCATCGGCGCCGTCGCGGCTTGCGCGGGCATCACCTATGGGCTGTTGTTCGGCGTCATCGCGCCTTCGCTGAAGCCGATCTGGCTGAGCCCGGCGATCGAGGCGGCGTTCCAGGCCAACAGGCCTTGCGACACCACGGTGCTCGCTTCGGCGGAATATCACGAGCCGAGCCTGGTGTTCCTGGTCGGCACCAAGACCGTCCTGACCGATGTCGATGGCGTCGCCAAGCATCTGCTCGGCGATCCTGCCTGCGCCCTGGCGCTGGCGCAGGTCGGCGACGAGCAGAAACTGAATGGGCTGCTGGCGGCGCAAGGCAAGTCGGCGAACCGCGTTGCCGAGGTCGACGGCCTCAACTATTCATCGGGAGACAAGCTGTCGCTCGGCCTCTATCGTGTAACCCAGTGACGGCTCGCCGATGCCCATGACGGCAACAATGGGGTCGAATTTCCTATGCTGGTGAAATCACGCCCGCCCGTTTCGAGCCTGCTCCTTGGGGTAGGGCGCCGGTCGCTCGACAATTTTCGCGATACGATGCAGATCGCCAAAAGCCGCCTTGCCACCCGTCCGGCCAGATACCCGAACGTTTTGTGGTCGGTCTGGGTGCTGGTCTGGATTTTGCTGACGGCGGCAGCGTTTGTTCGTCTCGACACTCCGGCCGGAATGCTTCACGGCAAGTGGTCGGCGGGATTTGCCCGGACTGCCGACTTTTTCACCCAGTTCGGCCTGGGTGGCTGGTATCTCATTCCGTCGGCGCTTCTGCTTGTCGCCGCGAACCTGACGGATTGGCGAAGCCTCTCCCGGCGCTCGCTGATGCTCCTCTACAACTGGACCTGCCTGGCTTTTCTGGTGCTGTGCGCCACCGGCCTGTCGGGAATCGCCGTCAATGTGCTGAAATATGCGATTGGCCGGGCTCGCCCGCTCTATTACGAGGACTTTGGCGTGCTTACCCTGCACCCCTTCGCTTTCGATGCGCGCTTCGCCGGCTTTCCATCCGGCCATGGTACGACGATGGGCGCGGTGTTCGGGGTCGCTTTGCTGTTGTTTCCGCGGCGCTGGTACATCGCCCTGGCGATCACTGCCTGCATCGCCTCGACCCGTATCTTCGTTGGCGCGCACTATCCCAGCGACACCGTCGCCGGCTTCGGCCTTGGCTGCGGTTTCGCGCTGGCCTGCGGGCTGGTCTTTGCCCGGCTCGGCTTCATCTTCCGGCCGATGCCTTCGGGACTGCCGGTCCGCAAGACAACGTTTCGGCTGATTGGGCGGAGAAGGAACGCTTCCTGAGCATTCGAAGTTCAGTTGCCGTCCAGCCCGCCATAGGATCTGACCAGGCCGGCCATGCCGGGCGACTGGTGGTCTTCGCTTTCCAGCCCCTGTGCAACGCCGACGCGATCGGCGACCGGCCGGTTCTGGCTGACCTTCCACTTGCCGTGGATTTCGCTGATCTCGATTTCCAGCCCGATAATGCCTTTGATCTGCGACTGGATGAACGGCTCCGGCGCGTCGGTCACTGCCCAGGGCGCTTGGCGAGCGCCTTCCTGCGACGCCGTCAGATCGGCGATCTGCTGCGCCAGCCAGTCCTGGTCATCCATCACCTTGACTGTGCCGCGAACCTGCACGATGGCATAATTCCAGGTCGGCACCACCTTGCCGGTCTCGCGCTTGGTCTCGTACCAGGACGGCGTCACATAGGCATCGCTGCCCTGGAAGACGATCAATACCGGTGAAGCCGGATTGTCGGCCAGCAGGCGCCATTGCGGGTTGGCCCGCGCCAGATGGGCGCGCAGCCTGCCGTTAGGCCCGATTTCCGCGTCGAGCAGGAACGGGACAGCGTTGGCGACCGGCCCATCGGACCCGTTGGAAATCAACAGGCCCAGCGGATGCGTCCGGATCAGCCCGTGCAGGATTTCCGGCCGCGTTTCCCTGAAATGAGGAGGCTCGTACATCGCCGTCCGTTCTTTTCTTGTTTATCTCAGCCGCTTCGGACGCGGATCCGACAATTCGCCGGCCAGCCGGCGGTCGAGATAGTCGGCGCATTCCTCGAGCAGCAGGTCGGCATCGTTGGCGAAGAAATGGTTGGCGCCGGGCAACGTCTTTTGCGTGATGGTGATGCCCTTCTGCGTGTGCAGCTTGTCGACCAGGCCCTGCACATCCTTCGGCGGCGCCACCTTGTCGGCATCGCCATGGATGATCAGGCCCGATGACGGGCAGGGCGCCAGGAACGAGAAATCATAGGTGTTGGGCTGCGGCGCGATCGAGATGAAGCCTTCGATTTCCGGCCGGCGCATCAGAAGCTGCATGCCGATCCAGGAGCCGAAGGAGTAGCCGGCGACCCAGCAACTCTTGGAATCCGGATGCAGCGACTGCACCCAATCCAGCGCCGCGGCGGCATCCGACAACTCGCCGGTGCCGTGGTCGAACTCGCCCTGGCTGCGGCCGATGCCGCGGAAATTGAAGCGCAGCGTGGTGAAATCCCGCTTCTGGAACATGTAGAAGAGGTCGTAGACGATCTTGTTGTTCATCGTGCCGCCGAATTGCGGATGCGGGTGCAGGACGATGGCAATCGGCGCGCTTTTTTCCTTGGAAGGCTGATAGCGACCCTCCAGGCGGCCGGCAGGACCGGTGAAAATGACCTCAGGCATAAAATACTCCACTTGGTAATACGAACGCGCGGTGCCTGGAACGTTTCCTCTGGCCTTGACGCAGGGCGAGCGTCTTCTTAGAAGCTAGTTTAGAATTGTTCAAAACTGGGTGGCAAGACATCGAGCCCGGCCACCCGCGCCGCAAGCCGCGTAAATAGGACGGCTCGCCTTGGAATTTCAAGGAAATAACGCCATACGACATCGGAATGGCTTCTGACGGGACTTGACGGACGAAAATGGCCGCAAAACGCGCCTATCTCGATTATAATGCCAGTGCGCCGCTGCTTGCCGCGGCCCGCGAGGCTATGGTCGCGGCGCTTGACGTCGCCGCCAATCCGTCATCGGTTCACGCCGAGGGGCGTGCGGCCCGCCGCCTGATCGAGAGCGCCAGGCGTGACGTGGCGGCGCTCGTCAACGCCAAGGCGGAGCATATCGTGTTCACCTCCGGTGCCACGGAAGCCGCCTCGACGCTGCTGTCACCAGACTGGCGGATGGGGCGCGGCACCGTGCGCATGAGCCGGCTTTACGTGTCCGAGGCCGATCATCCCTGCCTGTTGAATGGCGGACACTTCCCGGCAGCGCAGGTTACCCGGATCGGTGTCGACGCCAACGGCATCGCCGATCTCGGCGCCTTGGCATCGGTGCTCGGCGGTCATGACAAGAGCGAAGGCCTGCCGCTGGTCGCTATCCATGCCGCCAACAACGAAACCGGCGTCATCCAGCCGATCGATCGCATCGCCGAAATCGTCAAGACGGCGGGCGGTATCCTCATTGTCGACGCCGTACAGGCCGCGGGGCGCATTTCGATCGAGCTATCAGCGGGTTACGCCGATTATCTGATTCTGTCCTCGCACAAGATCGGTGGTCCCAAAGGTGTCGGCGCCATCGTCGCGGCTTCGGATTTGATGATGCCGAAGCCGTTGATCAATGGCGGCGGCCAGGAAAAGGGCCATCGCGGCGGCACTGAAAACCTCGCCGCCATATCAGGTTTTGGCGCGGCCGCCCGCGAGGCGCTTGCCGGACTACAAAGCATGGATGCGGTACGCCGGCGCCGCGACGAGATCGAAGCCATCGTGAAAACGCTGGTGCCGGACGCGGAAATCTTCGGAACCGGTGCGCCAAGGCTTGCCAATACGGCATTCTTCGCTATTGCGGGCGTCAAAGCCGAAACCGCGCAGATCGCCTTCGATCTGGCCGGTGTAGCGCTGTCGGCCGGCTCTGCCTGTTCGTCTGGCAAGGTCGGACCGAGCCATGTGCTGAAAGCCATGGGATACGGCGACAGTCTCGGCGCCTTGCGGGTGTCCATCGGACCGGCGACCGGCGCGGAAGACGTTGAGCTTTTCCGCACCGCGCTTGCGGGTATTGCCGCCCGTAGGGCGGATAGAGAACGGGCCGCGTAGCGGTTGGACGAATTTGGGCCTTTCGGCCTGGTAGAGCCGTGCGTTTCATGCTGGCCGGGTGAATTCCCGGTCGAAGCGCACTATATTAAACTTACGCTGCCGCGAGCACCTCTTGGGGTTCGGTTTTGGCGGTGCCATAGTTTGAAAACTGTCGGGCCTTGACCCCGGCGTGGATGGAGAACGCATATGCCTGCTGTGCAGGACACGATCGATCGGGTCCGAAAGATCGACGTCGACCAATACAAATACGGATTCCAGACCGAAATCGCGATGGACAAGGCCCCCAAGGGCCTCAGCGAAGACATCATCCGTTTCATTTCGGCCAAGAAGGACGAGCCGTCCTGGATGCTGGAATGGCGTCTGGAAGCGTATCGCCGCTGGCTGACGCTTGACGAGCCGACCTGGGCGCGCGTCCACTATCCGAAGATCGATTTCCAGGACATCTACTTCTACGCGGCGCCGAAGAGCACGCCCGGCCCGACCTCGCTCAGCGATGTCGATCCCGAGCTGCTGAAGGTCTACGAGAAGCTGGGGATTCCGCTGCGGGAGCAGGAAATCCTCGCCGGCGTGCAGAAGACCGACGCCTCCGAGCTCGAGGAAGTCAGCGACAATGTCTATAAATCAGGCCGCGTCGCCGTCGACGCCGTGTTCGATTCCGTCTCCGTCGTCACCACCTTCAAGAAGGAGTTGGCGCAGGCCGGCGTCATCTTCTGCTCGATCTCGGAAGCCATTCGCGAGCATCCGGAGCTGGTGAAGAAATATCTCGGTTCGGTCGTGCCGACGTCCGACAATTACTACGCGACGCTGAATTCGGCCGTGTTCACCGACGGCTCCTTCGTGTTCGTGCCCAAGGGCGTGCGCTGCCCGATGGAACTGTCGACCTATTTCCGCATGAACGAGAAGAACACCGGCCAGTTCGAACGCACGCTGATCATCGCCGAGGAGGGGGCTTACGTCTCCTATCTCGAAGGCTGCACGGCGCCGCAGCGCGACGAGAACCAGCTGCATGCCGCCGTTGTCGAACTGGTGGCGCTCGACGATGCCGAGATCAAATATTCGACGGTGCAGAACTGGTATCCCGGCGACGCCGAAGGCAAGGGCGGCATCTACAATTTCGTCACCAAGCGCGGCGACTGCCGCGGCGACCGTTCCAAGATTTCGTGGACGCAGGTCGAGACCGGCTCCGCCATTACCTGGAAATATCCGAGCTGCATCCTGCGTGGCGACGATTCCCAAGGCGAGTTCTATTCGATCGCCGTGTCGAACGGCTATCAGCAGGTCGACAGCGGCACCAAGATGATCCATCTCGGCAAGAACACGTCGAGCCGCATCATCTCCAAGGGCATCGCCGCCGGCTTCTCGCAGAACACCTATCGCGGCCAGGTCTCGGCGCATCGCAAAGCGACCAACGCCCGCAATTTCACCAACTGCGACAGTCTGCTGATCGGCGACCAGTGCGGCGCGCACACCGTGCCTTACATGGAAGCCAAGAATTCGACGGCGCAGTTCGAGCACGAGGCGACGACGTCGAAGATTTCCGAGGACCAGAAATTCTACGTCATGCAGCGCGGCATCCCGGAAGAGGAAGCGATCGCGCTGATCGTCAACGGCTTCGTCAAGGATGTCATCCAGCAACTGCCGATGGAATTCGCGGTCGAAGCGCAGAAGCTGATCGGGATTAGCCTTGAGGGCTCGGTCGGCTGACCGGATATATATTCAGGAAACGAAAAAATGCTTGAAATCAGAAACCTGCACGCCCGCATCGTCGATGACGGCACCGAGATCATCCGCGGCTTGAACCTGACGGTGAAAGCCGGCCAGGTCGCCGCGATCATGGGGCCGAACGGCTCGGGAAAATCGACGCTGTCCTACATCCTCGCCGGCCGCGAGGACTATGAAGTGACCGAAGGCGACATCCTCTACAACGGCCAGTCGATCCTCGAAATGGATCCGGCCGAGCGCGCCACGTCAGGCATCTTCCTCGCCTTCCAGTATCCGATGGAGATACCGGGCGTCGCGACCATGGAATTCCTGAAAGTGGCGATGAACGAGCAGCGCAAGGCACGTGGCGAGGAGCCGCTGAAGATCCCGGAATTCCTCAAGCGGGTGAAGGAAGCCGCCGCCTCGCTCAGCATGGACATGGCGATGCTCAAGCGGCCGCTCAATGTCGGCTTCTCCGGCGGCGAGAAGAAGCGCGCCGAGATCCTGCAGATGAAGCTGCTGGAGCCGAAATTGTGCGTGCTCGACGAGACCGATTCCGGCCTCGACATCGATGCGCTGAAGATCGTGTCCGACGGCGTCAACGCGCTGCGGGCGCCGGACCGGGCGTTCCTGGTCATCACCCACTACCAGCGCCTGCTTGAGCACATCGTGCCCGACACCGTGCACGTGCTCTACAAGGGCCAGGTCATCAAGTCAGGCGACAAGTCGCTGGCGCTCGATTTGGAAGCCAATGGCTATGCCGGCGTGATCGGCGAAGCAGCGTGAGATGCCAGAGGGCAGTTTGATGAATATGCACGCACAACCGCAGCGGACACCGGCCGAGACAGCGTTGATCGACGCGTTCGGCGACCGATTGTCGCTGCTGCCGGGCGACGGCGCGGTGATGCTGAAGCGCGACGACGCCATCGAGACGATCAAGCACGGTCTGCCGACGCGGCGCGTCGAATCCTGGCACTATACCGACCTGCGCCGGTTGCTGAATACCGTGCCGGACTTCGACCCGGCCGCCATGGCTAAAGCCATCGCACCGATCGTCGAAGGTTCCGCCGTGGTGTCGATCCTGAACGGCAAGTCCGACGCCAAGGTGCCTGTCCTTGAAGGCGTCACCTTCCAGCGCCTTTCGGAAAAGCTGATCGACGGCAGCATCGCACCGGGGCTCGATCCCTATGGCAGCGACGATGCCATCGGCGCGCTGAACACGGCTTTCGTTGCCGATGGTTATTTCATCGATATTGCCGATGGGACGAAGCTGGAAAAGCCGATCGAACTGCAGAACCTGCAGGCTGGCGGCCAGACGCATGTGCGCCTGCCCGTGCGCGTCGGCGCCAGCGCCAAGGCCGTCATCGTCGAACGGCAGACGGGTGATGGCGCTGCCTTGAGCAGCTCGGTAAGTCAGATCGTGCTCGACGAGGGCGCCGAGGTAACGTGGCTGGTCGTCCAGGAGCAGCCGGAAACGGCGACGCATCTGGCGCAGTTCAAGGCCCATATCGGCAAGAATGCGAAACTGACGCTGTTCGTCATGAACGCCGGCGGCAAGCTCGTGCGCCAGGAGATCATGGTCAGGACGACTGGCGAAGGCGCCGATTTCAAGCTTCGCGGCATCAACCTGCTGGCCGGCGACACCCACACCGACGTGACAATGGTGCTCGACCACGCCGTGCCGCACACGACCTCTACGGAAGTGATCCGCAATGTGGTGACGGGCAAGGCGCGCGGTGTGTTCCAGGGCCGCATCAACGTCCATCAATATGCGCAGAAGACCAACGCCAAGATGGCCTGCAACACGCTGCTTTTGTCGGACGATGGCGAGTTCTCGACCAAGCCGGAGCTTGAAATCTTCGCCGACGACGTGATTTGCGGCCACGGCGCGACGGTCACCGAAATAGACCACGACCATCTGTTCTACCTGATGGCGCGCGGCGTCGACGAGAAAAGCGCGCGGGGGTTGCTCGTGAAGGCCTTCGTCGCGGAGGTGATCGAGGAACTGGACGACGAGGCGATCGTCGAGGCGCTGGAAGCGCGGCTCGACGACTGGTTCGTGGCACACGGGTGACCTGATGAACGCTCCAGGCAAGATCGGAGATTTCTACGACGTCGAAGCGATCCGCCGCGATTTCCCGATCCTGTCGCGGGAAGTCTATGGCAAGCCGCTGGTCTATCTCGACAATGGCGCCTCGGCACAGAAGCCGCAGGCGGTGCTCGACGCCATCCAGCACGCCTATTCTCAGGAATATGCCAACGTCCATCGCGGCCTGCACTTCCTCTCCAATGCGGCGACCGACGCATATGAAAAGGCGCGGGAAACGGTGCGCCGTTTCCTCAATGCGCCGAGCACCGACAACATCGTCTTCACCTCGAACACGACGTCGGCCATCAATACCGTCGCCTATGGCTATGGCATGCCCAACATCGGCGAGGGCGACGAGATCGTGCTGTCGATCATGGAGCACCACTCTAACATCGTTCCCTGGCATTTCATCCGCGAGCGGCAGGGCGCGAAACTCGTTTGGGTGCCGGTCGACGATCTCGGCGTCTTCCACATCGAGGAATTCGAGAAGCGGTTGACCGATCGCACCAAGCTGATCGCCATCACGCAGATGTCGAATGCGCTGGGCACGGTGACGCCGATCAAGGAGATCGTGCGCATTGCGCATTCGCGTGGAATTCCCGTGCTGGTCGACGGCAGCCAGAGCGCCGTGCATATGCCGATCGATGTGCAGGATCTCGACTGCGACTTCTTCGTCTTCACCGGCCACAAGGTCTACGGCCCCTCGGGCATCGGCGTGCTCTACGGCAAGAAGGACATTCTCGCTGGCATGCGGCCCTTCATGGGCGGCGGCGAGATGATCGAGGAGGTGACGGAAGACATCGTCACCTACAACGAGCCGCCCCACCGTTTCGAAGCCGGCACGCCGCCGATCGTCCAGGCGATCGGGCTGGGTGCTGCGCTCGACTATATGGAAAAAATCGGCCGCGAGCGCATCGCCGCGCATGAGGAAGATCTCAAGAATTACGCGCATGAGCGGCTGCGCGCCATCAATTCGCTGCGCATCTTCGGCGATGCGCCTGGCAAGGGCGCCATCATCTCGTTTGAACTGCAAGGCATTCATGCGCATGACGTGTCGATGGTGATCGACAGGCAGGGCGTTGCTGTCCGCGCCGGCACCCATTGCGCCCAGCCGCTGTTGAAACGGTTCGGCGTAACCTCCACATGCAGGGCATCGTTCGGCATGTATAATACCAGGGCCGAAGTCGACGCTTTGGCCGAGGCGCTCGAAAAAGCGCGCAAATTCTTCGGATGATGATTTTTTTGGGTGACGACCATGGATGATGCAAGCATCGCTGCCGAGACCATTCCGGAAACCGCGCCCAATGCGCTGGTTTCGGGATCGGCCATTCCAGCCGACGAGCTGGCGCGGCTGACCGACGACATCGTCTCGGCGCTGAAGACCGTCTACGATCCGGAAATCCCAGCCGATATCTACGAGCTCGGCCTGATCTACAAGATCGACATCGAGGACAATCGCTCGGTCAAGATCGACATGACGCTGACCGCTCCGGGCTGCCCGGTCGCCGGCGAAATGCCCGGCTGGGTGGAGAATGCCGTCGGCGCCGTCGAAGGCGTGTCCGGCGTCGAGGTCAACATGACTTTCGACCCGCCATGGTCGGCCGACCGCATGTCGGAAGAGGCGCAGGTGGCGGTGGGTTGGTACTAGCCCGACAGAGGCTGGTGCACTTGCGCCAGGGATAAAACTTCACCATTTTAGGTGAGGAATCATTCGGCAGGCCTTGAACCTGCATGGAATGGAAGGAAAAAGAATGGGACGCTTCGCCGTCATCACGATGACCGAAAAGGCCGCCGACCGGGTGCGCGAGATCGTCGCCACCCGCGACAACGCGCACGGCATCCGCCTCGGCATCAAGAAGGGCGGCTGCGCCGGCATGGAATATACGGTCGATCTGGTGACCGAGCCCAACACCAAGGACGACCATATCGAGCGCGATGGCGCGCATGTCTATGTGGCGCCCGAGGCAGCGCTATTCCTGTTCGGCACCGAGATGGATTTCGAGCAGACGACGCTTCGCACCGGCTTCACATTCCGCAATCCGAATCAGAGTTCGGCCTGCGGCTGCGGTGAGTCCGTCGAGTTGAAGCCGGCGGACCTCAAGGCGCTGGCAGAAGCACGCGCCTCGGCCTGATCTTCCAGCCCCGTAAGCGGCAGGGGTGATCGCATATGACTGGCTTGCGCTCTACGAATACCCCCACCCTTAATCCCTCCCCACAAGGGGGAGGGAGACTCGGTAGGCGCTGATTCCGCAAATCCCCGAGGTTTCGACGCCAAAAGGATGGCGCGCGGCAGCGTTCCCTCCCCCTTGTGGGGAGGGTTAGGGTGGGGGTCCTCTTCGTAAAAACCCATATGCAATCGCCCCGCCGTAAACGAGGTGAAGGACGCTAATCCACCCACATGCCCGTCCGCTTGTGCCAGTCGACGATCGATTCCTCGGGATAGACGTCGAAGACCTTGTCATGCTTGCCAACCTCCGGCTCCACCCAGTTCGCCTTGTATTTCAGCATCAGGTGCACCTTGCTTGGCGGAATGGGTAAATCGCTGTCGACCGCCGAGGCGAAGGGATGCACCAGTTCCGGCCATGTCGGGTCGTAGAGCCAAAGGGCCGCCCCGCATTTCTTGCAGAAATTGCGCTCGCCGCTCGAGATTTCGC
Organism: Mesorhizobium sp. M1342; assembly: GCF_040317955.1. Taxonomy (NCBI): domain Bacteria; kingdom Pseudomonadati; phylum Pseudomonadota; class Alphaproteobacteria; order Hyphomicrobiales; family Phyllobacteriaceae; genus Mesorhizobium; species Mesorhizobium sp. M1342. Next base: position 34,828 of record NZ_JAMYLI010000004.1, read on the forward strand.
AATGCGGATGCTCGTCATCCTCGATCTCCGCCCGAAAGACGCCGAGGCTGCGCTTGCCCCTGATGTTCAGTGTTTCGTTGTCCGCACCGAGATTGATGGCAAACCCGCCGCCGCCCTGCTGCTTGCGGCAGATCGAGCAGTAGCACAGCATGAATGGCGCCGGCGTGTGGCTCTCCACCTCGAAACGCACGGCATTGCAGCGGCAGGACCCTTTGAGCAGGACGGGCATGGCGGGAAACTCCGATCGACCTCACACAACCTGTCAGCATGATTTTGGTTGCGGCGATGACAAGGCCAAACGCCGGTGACATGATCGCGGCATGGACAATGAACGCATCGCCGAACTGTTCGAGGGCCTCGGCCCTGTCAGCATCCGCAAACTGTTCGGCGGCAAGGGCATCTATTTCGACGGTGTCATCGTCGCCATCGTGCTGCGCGGTGAGTTGATGCTGAAGGCCGACGAGCAAAGCGCGCCCGAGTTCGAGGCCGCCGGCTGCACGCAATGGACCTATACCGGCTCGCGCCACGGCAAGCTGGTCGCCATGCCCTACTGGGGCGTTCCCGACAGCGCTTTCGATGATCCCGACGAGATGGCGGCCTGGGTACGGCGGGCGTATGCGGCTGGACGGCGGGCGGGGAAGTGATGCCAGCCTTGGGACGGTCGAGGGACACCACCCCCCTCTGGCCTGCCGGCCATCTCCCCCGCAAGGGGGGAGATTGGCGGTTTCACCGTCTGCCTGCTTTTTTCAACGTTGAAGATTGGCAGAGGCGTTGACGACATTCGATCTCCCCCCTTGCGGGGGAGATGTCCGGCAGGACAGAGGGGGGTGCTGTCCCGCCGACGTTGGCCTACAACGCCTTCGCAATCCGTGCCGCCAGCCGCGCGTTGTTTTCCACCAGCGCGATGTTGGTCTTGAGGCTCCGGCCGCCGGTCAGTTCGAGGATTTTCGACAGCAAGAACGGTGTCACCGCCTTGCCGGTCACGTTGAGCGCTTCTGCGGCCTTCTGCGCGGCGTCGATATAGCCCGCCATCTCCTCAGCCGGGATTTCATGGTTTTCCGGCACCGGATTGGCAATCAGCATGCCGCCGGCGAGCCCCAGCGCTGCCCTCGTCTGGTAGAAATGCGCGATCTCTTCCGGCTCGTGCAAGGTCAGCGGCGCGCGGAATGGCGAATGTCGCGACCAGAAGGCTGGCATCGTCTCGCAGCCATGGCCGATCACCGGCACGCCGCGTGTTTCCAGCACCTCCAGCGTCTTTTCGATGTCGAGGATCGCCTTGGCGCCGGCCGAGACGACGATGACCGGGGTGCGCGCCAGCTCGTCGAGATCGGCGGAAATGTCAAAACTCTTTTCGGCGCCCTTGTGCACGCCGCCGATGCCGCCGGTGGCGAACACTTTTATGCCGACCATATGCGCCGCGATCATCGTGGCGGCGACCGTGGTGCCACCGGTGCGCCCTTGCGCCACGGCAAAACCGAGATCGGCGCGCGACAGTTTCATGGCGTCGCCCGTCATCGCCAGCGATTCGCGCTCGCCGTCCGAAAGCCCGATCTTTATGCGGCCGCCAACCACGGCGATGGTCGCCGGCACGGCGCCGCCGTCGGTGATGATCTTTTCGACATCGGCCGCCATGGCGCCATTGTCGGGGTAGGGCATGCCATGGGTGATGATGGTGCTTTCCAGCGCCACCACCGGCCGCCCGGCAGCCAGGGCCTGCGCCACCGGCGCGTGGATGTCGATGAAGGGGCGGGCGGTCTCAGGGGTCATCAGGGTCTCCAATCCGGAATGCAGCGCGTCCGTCGGGACATCAGGCAACATCGTGGCACTATGAATTTGCCGGTCTCATGCCACTTCCCTGGCATCCGGCACAAGAGCCAATGCCTCAGTGAAATCAGCCGCGGTGAACTCCGGAACGGCGTTGGCGCTTTCGATGGCAAGCGTCGCCCCGGCAATGCCTTCGCGCAGTGCTGACCGCAGGGGCAGTCCGCGCAGCAAAGCAGCGACCGTTGCGCCCGCCAGGGCATCGCCGGCCCCGGTGACGTCAGCGACCTTTCTTGGCGGCGGCGGCAGGATCGAGAAGGCGCCGGCTTCATCGAAGCCCAGCATGGGCTCGCTGCCCGCCGTCACCACGCCGCTGACGAGGCCGCTGCATCGCAACCCGTCGACGACCTCGCGCTCCGTGGCAGTCGCGGCGACGCCGGCCAGCACCATGGCCTCGCGCCGGTTCATGAAGACGAGCGAGAGCTCCTTCAGCACCGGTATCAGCCGCGTTACCTTGGCAGGCGAAATTGCAATGGCGAAAACCGGCTTGCCCGTGGCGAGCGCGACCAGCCGTTCCAGCGCCGAAGAGGGCAGGTTGGCGTCGCACAGGATCGCATCGGCGGCAGCGATCACCTCCCGCACCTTGGAGCGCCTGATCTGCTTGGGAAACGCCAAATCATAGAGCGCCATGTCGGCAAAGCCGACGATCAGCTCGCCTTCGCTGTCGATCAGCGCCGTGTAGCTCGGTGTCGTGCGGTCGAGGAAGACCGCCGACAGGTCGGTAATGCCTGCCTCGGCAATGGCTCGCGAAACGGTGTCGGCAGCGGCATCGCCGCCGCGAACCGATATGAGCGACGCGGAGACGCCGCGCCGCACCGCACTGCGCAAAGCGTTGAAGACCCCGCCGCCGACATCCTCGCGCATCGTGCCGGGATTGGAGGCAGCCGGCACGTAAGCGCCGGACACCTGGCCGCGCCGGTCGATATGGGCGCCGCCTACGGCCAGTATTTTCGCGGATTTCAGCATGCCGGCGATATGACCTTTGTTATTCCAGCCGCACAAGCGCTAGGCTGTGCAACGGAGCTTCGCATGCAAGGCGGCGATTCGGCAGATCGAAACAACCGAGCCGTCTGGCCCAACGTGTGGTGCATCCCTGATCGAATCCTTGGACAAAAAAAGAACAAATCCGGATATTGTTTGTTTTTCAGATATTTGACCCCTCTTGCCAAATGAGAACAAAAAAGGTACAAATAGGCAGGGATTACGGATTGTCCGGCCTTCATTGACGACCAAGGGGTGATGTATCATGGCTCAGAATTCTTTGCGGCTGGTAGAGGACAAGGCAGTGGACAAATCAAAGGCTCTGGATGCGGCGCTGTCGCAGATCGAGCGGGCTTTCGGCAAGGGCTCGATCATGCGGCTCGGCGCCAACGATCAGGTCGTCGAGATCGAAACGGTGCCGACCGGCTCGCTTGGCCTAGACATCGCGCTTGGTGTTGGTGGCTTGCCGCGCGGCCGCATCATCGAGATCTACGGGCCGGAAAGCTCGGGCAAGACGACGTTGGCGCTGCACACCGTTGCGGAAGCCCAGAAGAAGGGCGGCATCTGCGCCTTCGTCGATGCCGAGCATGCGCTCGATCCGGTCTATGCCCGCAAGCTTGGCGTTGATCTCGAAAACCTCCTGATCTCGCAGCCCGACACCGGTGAGCAGGCGCTGGAAATCTGCGACACGCTGGTGCGCTCCGGCGCCATCGACGTGCTGGTGGTCGATTCGGTCGCGGCGCTGACGCCACGCGCCGAAATTGAAGGTGAGATGGGCGATTCGCTGCCCGGCCTGCAGGCCCGCTTGATGAGCCAGGCGCTGCGCAAGCTGACCGCGTCGATCTCGCGCTCCAACACCATGGTCATCTTCATCAACCAGATCCGCATGAAGATCGGCGTCATGTTTGGTTCGCCCGAGACCACGACGGGCGGCAACGCGCTGAAATTCTACGCTTCGGTGCGTCTTGACATCCGCCGCATCGGCTCGATCAAGGACCGCGACGAGGTTGTCGGCAACCAGACCCGCGTCAAGGTGGTCAAGAACAAGCTGGCGCCGCCCTTCAAGGTGGTCGAATTCGACATCATGTTTGGTGAGGGCGTGTCCAAAACCGGCGAACTGGTCGATCTCGGGGTCAAGGCCGGTATTGTCGAGAAGTCTGGCGCCTGGTTTTCTTATAATTCGCAGCGTCTCGGCCAGGGCCGCGAAAATGCCAAGCTGTTCCTGCGTGACAATCCCGACACGGCACGCGAGATCGAGTTGTCGATCAGGCAGAATGCCGGGCTGATCGCCGAGAAATTCCTCGAGAATGGCGGCCCTGAGCGCGGCGAAGACGACGGTTTCGAGGAAGAATCCGGCGCCATGTAACAGCTTCGTGCGCGATGCCGGCCGGAGTTCGGCCATAATCGCGTTCTATTATCTCAGGCTTATGTAATTGAGTTCCGCGTTATTGCGTTTCGAAACCGCCGGCCCAGTGCCGGCGGTTTTGCGTTTGGCGGCGAAAACAGGCCCGGTTCGAATGGCCGCAAAGGCCGTGGATTGGACCAATTCCGTGTTTCTGGACAGGGTGAGGCGCGGCGGCTAAAAGGCCAAGTCCTAATCTTCTAAAAACGCAGAGCCCATTTCCGCCGGTTTGCCGGCGGCTCTTCCGAAAAGGCAGCATTCATGAGTGGCGTGAACGAGATCCGGTCGACATTTCTCGACTACTTCCGCAAGGAGGGTCACGAGATCGTCGCGTCGAGCCCGCTGGTGCCGCGCAACGATCCGACACTGATGTTCACCAACGCCGGCATGGTGCAGTTCAAGAATGTCTTCACCGGTTTGGAGAAGCGGCCCTATTCGCGCGCTTCGACCGCCCAGAAGAGCGTGCGCGCCGGCGGCAAGCACAACGACCTCGACAATGTCGGCTACACCGCGCGCCATCTGACCTTCTTCGAGATGCTCGGCAATTTTTCCTTTGGCGACTACTTCAAGGAGCGCGCCATCGAGCTTGCCTGGAACCTGATCACCAGGGAGTTCGGGCTGAACAAGGACAAGCTGCTGGTCACCGTCTATCATACGGACGACGAGGCGGCCGGTTTCTGGAAGAAGATCGCCGGGTTTTCCGACGACCGCATCATTCGCATCGCGACATCGGACAATTTCTGGGCGATGGGCGACACCGGCCCGTGCGGTCCGTGTTCGGAGATCTTCATCGACCGCGGCGAACACATCTGGGGCGGCCCTCCCGGCAGCCCGGAGGAGGATGGCGACCGTTTCCTGGAATTCTGGAACCTGGTGTTCATGCAGTATGAACAGGTGACGAAGGAGGAGCGGATCGACCTGCCGCGCCCCTCGATCGACACCGGCATGGGCCTGGAGCGCATGGCGTCCATCCTGCAAGGGGTGGAAAGCGTCTTCGAGACCGATCTGTTCCGTCACCTGATCGACGCGGCCTCGTCCGCGATCGGGCATGGTCCCGACAAGGAGACTGTCGCGTCCTACCGGGTCATTGCCGATCATCTGCGCTCGTCCTCCTTCCTGGTCGCCGATGGCGTGCTGCCTTCGAACGAAGGCCGTGGCTATGTCCTGCGCCGCATCATGCGCCGCGCCATGCGTCATGCGCAGTTGCTCGGTGCCAACGAACCGCTGATGTGGAAGCTGGTGCCGGCGCTGGTGCGCGAAATGGGTCAGGCCTATCCGGAACTGCTGCGCGGCGAACAGTTGATCACCGAGACGCTGAAGCTCGAGGAGACCAGGTTTCGCAAGACGCTGGTGCGCGGCCTCGGCCTGCTTTCGGAGGCGACCGAAACGCTTCATGCCGGCGACATGCTGGATGGCGAGACGGCCTTCAAGCTCTACGACACCTATGGCTTCCCGCTCGATTTGACACAGGACGCGCTGCGCCAGCGCAGCATCTCGGTCGATCTTGCCGGCTTCACCAATGCGATGGAGCAGCAGAAGGCCGAGGCGCGCAAGCACTGGGCCGGGTCCGGCGACGCGGCGACCGAGACCATCTGGTTCTCCGTGCGCGAGAAGGCCGGCGCCACCGAGTTCCTCGGATATGAGACTGAAGCTGCCGAAGGCATCATCCAGGCGCTGGTCAGGGACGGCAAGACCGTCGACAGCGCCGGCAAGGGCGACGCGGTGGCGATCGTCGTCAACCAGACGCCGTTCTATGCCGAGTCCGGCGGCCAGATGGGTGACACCGGTGTCATCTCCGGCGAAGGGTTCTCGATCGAGGTTTCCGACACGCAGAAGAAGGCCGACGGGCTGTTCGTGCATATCGGCAAGGTTGCCAGCGGCACGGTCAAGACGGGCGCCGCCGTCGAACTGAAGGTAGATCATGCGCGCCGCTCCAGGTTGCGCGCCAACCATTCCGCGACGCATTTGATCCATGAGGCTCTGCGCGAGGTGCTGGGCAGCCATGTCGCGCAGAAGGGCTCGCTGGTGGCGCCGGAGCGTCTGCGCTTCGACATTTCGCACAACAAGCCCATTTCACCGGAAGACCTCGAAGAGGTCGAGCGCATGGCCAACGAGATCGTCGTCCAGAACGGCCCGGTGTCCACGCGCCTGATGTCGGTCGACGATGCCATTGCCGAAGGCGCCATGGCGCTGTTCGGCGAGAAATATGGCGACGAAGTGCGCGTCGTGTCGATGGGCACCGGCGTGCATGGCGCCAAGGCCAACCGGCCCTATTCGGTCGAGCTCTGCGGTGGCACGCATGTCCGGGCGACCGGCGATATCGGCCTGGTGCGTGTCGTGTCGGACAGCGCGGTCGCCGCCGGCGTGCGCCGCATCGAGGCGCTGACCGGCGAAGCCGCGCGCAAACATCTCGACGAGCAGGACCGGCGTTTGAAGGCGACGGCGGCCGTGCTCAAGATTTCGCCGGCCGATGTGCCGGCGCGCGTCGAGACGCTGCTCGAAGAGCGCAAGAAGCTCGAGAAGGAATTGACCGAGGCGCGCAAGAAGCTGGCGCTGGGCGGGGGATCGTCAGCCGATGCTCCAGCCGCCAATGAGACGGTCGCCGGTGTCGGCTTCCTCGGCAAGACGGTCTCCGGTGTCTCGCCGAAGGATTTGAAGCCGCTGGCCGATGCCGGCAAGAGCTCGCTCGGCTCCGGCGTCGTCGTCTTCGTCGGCGCCGGCGAAGACAACAAGGCAAGCGTCGTGGTGGCCGTCACCGACGACCTCATCGGCCGCTTCAGCGCCGTCGATCTGGTGCGCGTGGCCTCCGCCGCATTGGGCGGGCAGGGCGGCGGCGGTCGGCCCGACATGGCACAAGCCGGTGGCCCCGATGCTTCCAAAGCGGCCGACGCGATCGCCGCGGTAAGGGCTGCGCTGGAAGCAGCCTAGCGTTCATCAGGGACGCTTTGCCGCTTTCAGCGCATGCGTCATTCTGCTGGAATCGCCCCAGGTGGACAGCCAGATCAGGCTGTCCGTGGCGACCGAGATCGTCGACCGCAAAAGGTTGAGCAGCGGTCCAGGCGATTTCAGCTGCTCCTCGGCGTGATGGAGATGGGCAAGCTCTTCCTCGCGGATCGCTAGGATGATGCCGTGCAGTTCGCCATCGCGTTCGGCGAGGAAAAACAGCTGATCGTCGAGATGGCGATGCACCGCCGCTTCGACCGCTGCGGTGCAGGCCCAGATGCCTTGCGGTCCGAGCAGGGCGGTCAGAAAACCCAGCAGCCAGCCGCCCCAGCTCCAGAATTGCATCACCCGGCACGGTCGCGACTGCCGCAACGGCATGGCGGCACGGAAGGCGGCACAGTGATTGCGCTCGTGCCCAAGCATCTCCGACAAGGACGGCACGCAATCTGGCCAAAAGCGCTTGGCGACAAGAATCTGCGCCGAATAGATTCGGATCGCCCCGAACTCGCCGGCGTGGTTCACTCGGACTATTCTGGCGACCGTGAGTGCGTCCTGGTGAGAAAGATCATCCATGGACGCGCCCAAGCCTTATGTCAGCCGGTTGGCAAAGCGTGGGAGCTTTGCAACGCGATCCCACCAGGCCTGGATCTCGGCAAACTCGGCCAGCAGCTTTTGCCCCTCGGCGGCCTTGACGAAATAGCCGATGATCGGTGCTGCATGCAGGTCGGCCAGTGTCAGCCGATCGCCCAGCAACCACGAGCCCGGCGCTTTCAGCGAAGAGAGCGTCTGCAGCGCTTTGCTCGCCTGCGAAATGCCATTGGCGATCAGGGTCTCGTCGGGCGCATCCTTCTCCAGCCGCTCGACGGCGACATCCCAGACCATCGACCTGTAGGCGTAGGCGTCGAGCATGCCGATGATCTGGTTCATCCGTGCGCGGCCGCGAGCCTCCGTCGGCTGAAGGCTCGGCCCGTCGAATACTTCGTCGACATATCTGGCAATCGCGCTCGTCTCGAAGAGCCGAAACCCGTCATGCTCGAACGCCGGGATGCGGCCGAACGGATGGTGCTCGAAATACCAGGCGGGAATGCCGCCAGTGGCGAAGACATCGACCGGCACAAGCTCGTAGTCGAGGGCTTTTTCCTCGAGCGCAAGGCGGACGATGCGCACATAGACGCTGTAATCCGCCCCGTAGACGACCGGCTTGGCCATAGGCCCTAGCTTACGCCATCGCCTTCTGCAGGTTCTCGTCGATCTTGTCGAGGAAGCCGGTGGTCGAAAGCCATGGCTGGTCGGGACCGATCAGCAGCGACAGGTCCTTGGTCATGAAACCGGACTCCACCGTCTGGATGCAGACCCTTTCCAGCGTGTCGGCAAAACGCTTCAGGTCGGCATTGTCGTCGAGCTTGGCGCGGTGCGCGAGGCCGCGCGTCCAGGCGAAGATCGAGGCGATCGAATTGGTCGAGGTTTCCTCGCCCTTCTGGTGCTGGCGATAATGGCGGGTGACGGTGCCGTGCGCGGCTTCCGCTTCCACCGTCTTGCCGTCCGGTGTCATCAGCACTGAGGTCATCAGGCCGAGCGACCCAAAACCCTGCGCAACGGTGTCGGACTGCACGTCACCGTCATAGTTCTTGCAGGCCCAGACATAGCCGCCTGACCATTTCAGGGCGGAGGCCACCATGTCGTCGATCAGGCGGTGCTCGTACCACAGCTTCTTCGACTTGAACTCGGCCTCGAATTCAGCCTCGTAGACCTCCTGGAAGATGTCCTTGAAGCGACCGTCATAGGCCTTGAGGATGGTGTTCTTGGTCGACAGATAGACCGGATAGTTGCGCAGCAAGCCGTAGTTCAGCGACGCCCGGGCAAACTCGCGGATCGACTCGTCGAGATTGTACATGGCCATGGCGACGCCGGCGCCGGGCGCGTCGTACACATCGTGCTCGATCACCTGGCCGTCCTCTCCGACGAATTTGATGGTCAGCTTGCCCTTGCCGGGGAAGCGGAAATCGGTGGCGCGGTACTGGTCGCCGAAGGCATGGCGGCCGACGATGATCGGCTTGGTCCAGCCGGGCACCAGGCGCGGCACGTTCTTCATGATGATCGGCTCGCGGAAGATGGTGCCGCCGAGGATGTTGCGGATGGTGCCGTTCGGCGACTTCCACATTTTCTTCAGCTTGAACTCCTCGACGCGCTGCTCGTCGGGGGTGATCGTCGCGCATTTCACGCCGACGCCGTGTTTCTTGATGGCGTTGGCCGAATCGATGGTCACCTGGTCGTTGGTGGCGTCGCGGTGCTCGATGCCGAGGTCGTAATATTCAAGCTTGAGGTCGAGATAAGGATGGATCAGCTTGTCCTTGATGAACTGCCAGATGATGCGGGTCATCTCGTCGCCGTCGAGTTCGACGACCGGGTTCGCCACCTTGATCTTCGCCATGGAAAGAATGCCTCGTTGCTGGGATATGGGACGGCCTTGCCCGCGTGGCGTTGGGCCGGGAGATGTCGCCCGTATATCAAAGCGCTTTTGGCCACGCAAACGGCGATCGGTCACGAATTGGAGGCCAGAGCCGTCGTCATTTGCGAATGCTTCATTTTCCCGGCCGAATATGGCAGGGACGCTGAAATGCCGCAAACAGCAGTTCATTGACAATCATGCCCGTCATCAAAGATCCCGATAGCATTGCAGTCGCCGGCCCGGCGATCATCCTCGTCGAGCCGCAGCTTGGCGAGAACATCGGCATGGTCGCGCGCGCCATGGCCAATTTCGGTCTGTCGGAGCTGCGCCTGGTCAACCCGCGTGATGGTTGGCCGAGCGAGAAGGCACGCGCGGCGGCCAGCCGCGCCGACCATGTCATCGACGCCGTGAGAGTGTTCGACGACCTGGCCTCGGCGCTCGCCGACTTGAATTTTGTCTTCGCAACCACGGCCAGGCAGCGCGACGGCTTCAAATCCGTGCGCGGGCCGGTGGAGGCGGGCAGGATGCTTCGGACCCATCATGCAATGGGACAACGCACTGGCATCCTGTTCGGACGCGAACGCTTCGGCCTCTACAATGACGAGGTCGGCTTGGCCGACGAGATCGTCACTTTCCCGGTCGATCCCGATTTCTCCTCGCTCAACATCGCCCAGGCCGCGCTGCTGATGTCCTATGAATGGATGAAGTCCGGCCTGGAAGATGAGACCAAGACCAATTTTTCCGGCCCGGACATGAAGCCGGCAAGCAAGGAAGAATTGCACGGCCTGTTTGCGTATCTGGAAGGCGCATTGGAAGCGCGCGGCTATTTCCGGCCGGCGCCGAAGAAGCCGAAAATGGTCGACAATCTGCGCGCGGTGCTCACACGCCCCGGCTTTGCCGAACCGGAGCTCAAGGTGCTGCGCGGCATCATCTCGTCGCTCGACAGGTTTTCTCCGGCGATGCCGCGCGGCGACGGGTCCCCTGGCGACGATCCGCGGCGCTTGCCCGCGGCCGCCGCGCGTGCCCGCAAGGCGGAGGCGGCGCGCTTTGCCGACACCGGCAAGGACGATGACATACCGCCGCTTGGCGGAAAAGGAACCGACAATGACTGAGCGGCCGATCCTGATGTTCGATTCGGGCATCGGCGGGCTTACCGTGCTGCGCGAGGCACGCGTGCTGATGCCCGACCGCCGCTTCATCTATGTCGCCGACGACGCTGCGTTTCCCTACGGCGCTTGGGAAGAGCCGGCGCTGAGGGCGCATATACTCGAATTGTTCGGCAAACTGCTGGAGCGCTTTGCGCCGGCCATTTCCGTCATCGCCTGCAACACCGCCTCGACGTTGGTGATCGATGCGTTGCGCGATAGATTTCCCGAGCATCCTTTCGTCGGCATGGTGCCTGCGATCAAGCCGGCGGCGGAACGCACGCGCTCAGGGCTGGTTTCGGTGCTGGCGACGCCTGGCACCGTCAAGCGCCAATACACGCGCGACCTGATCAGCAAATGGGCGCAGAAATGCCATGTCCGCCTGGTCGGCAGCGACAGGCTGGCGGGACTGGCTGAGATCTACATGCGTGAGGGCTTCGTCGATGAAGAAGCCGTGCGCACTGAGATTACGCCGTGCTTCGTCGAACATGATGCGCTGCGTACGGATATCGTCGTGCTCGCCTGCACACACTACCCCTTTCTGGCCAATCGCATGCGCAAGACGGCGCCCTGGCCGGTTGATTGGCTCGACCCCGCTGAAGCGATCGCGCGCCGGGCGCTGTCGCTTCTCGCCGACATCGATCCGAGCGGTCGTGGCGAGATGCTGCCTGAAGGCCCCGACCTTGCCGTCTTCACATCGAAAAGAGCCGATTTTCCGACCCGTCGCCTAATACAGGGCTTCGGGCTGGCGATGTCGTGATTGCGAAGCGGAACATCACGGCAGTCGTTGCGTTTTTCTCCAGATTCTAACGGGAGAAAGAGCCATGCCAGCCACCTCGAAAGCCCAGCAGAAAGCCGCCGGCGCGGCTCTGTCGGCCAAGCGCGGCGAGACCAAGAAGAGCGAACTCCAGGGCGCTTCCAAGGGAATGTACGAATCGATGAGCGAAAAGCAGCTCGAGGAATTCGCCGAGACGAAGCGCAAGGGCCTGCCGGAGAAGAAGTCGAAAGACTAAGGGTTAAGCATCCGGAATCAAAGAGCCCGCGGCCAAGACCGCGGGCTTTGAAATGATATCGGCCGCCTGAGACCGGATAGGAGCCTACCAGCGCCCGCTGCAGCGCTTGATCTTGTAGCGTATGACCTTCTTGTGGCCGTGCCGCCAGATAACCTTCTTCTTGATCACGATGCGGCAAGCCTGGTGATGCCGGTGTCCTTGCCAATGCCTGGCCTCCGCCGGCTCCGGTGTCAGGACCGCCATGGATCCCGCCAACACAGCGGCTCCTGTCAGGGTAAGGAAGAATTTCTTCATGCGAATGTAGCTCCTCTGCTCCGGTCCCTTCCTGATGCCGCTGGCGCAACCTCCCGCCACATCCGGCACTGCACTCAACCCAGAGACGCTATATCGTCGCCATGGCCTACGCCAGCCACAAGCTTGACACCGGTTAAATCTCCGTTTAATCAGCGCCCCAACACCGGGCCGCAATGCCCGGTGGTTTTCTTTATGTGGGCAAGATGCGTGGAAATCCAATTCTACTATCTTGTTTGAACTGACGTGTCCCGTGGGTTTTCCGCCGCGTTGCGTGGGAAAACCCTGTCAGGTCTCGAAAACGGAGGCCAGAGGAGGGCGCGTTTCCTTCACCCGGACCATGAGGTTCCGGGTGTATTGTTTTGAAAAGGGAATGCGATGAGCAAGCGCGAATCCGCGAAGTACAAGATCGACCGCCGTCTCGGCGAAAATATCTGGGGCCGCCCGAAGTCCCCGGTCAACAAGCGTGAATACGGTCCCGGCCAGCATGGCCAGCGCCGCAAGGGCAAGCTTTCCGATTTCGGCCTGCAGCTGCGCGCCAAGCAGAAGCTGAAGGGTCACTATGGCGACGTTTCGGAAAAGCAGTTCCGCAAGGTCTATGAAGAGGCTGACCGCCGCAAGGGCGACACCTCGGAGAACCTGATCGGCCTGCTCGAATCGCGTCTCGACGCGGTCGTCTACCGCGCCAAGTTCGTGCCGACCATTTTCGCCGCCCGTCAGTTCGTCAACCACGGCCACGTCAACGTCAACGGCAAGCGTGTCAATATCGGCTCGTATCGCTGCAAGCCGGGCGATGTCGTCGAAGTGCGCGAAAAGTCCAAGCAGCTGGTCATCGTTCTGGAAGCGGTCGGTCTCGCCGAGCGCGACGTGCCGGACTACATCGAAGCCGATCACAACAAGATGGTCGCGACCTTCTCGCGCATCCCTGGCCTTGCGGACGTTCCGTTCGCCGTGCAGATGGAACCGAACCTGGTCGTCGAATTCTATTCGCGCTAAAACGAGCGCGTTCTGCGATACCAAGCAAAGGCCGCCCGTCGAGGCGGCCTTTTCTTTGTCGGTCATGTCCGCTAATCCGGCGCTCTGGGCCACTGAAAGCGACATGCCATGAACATGCTTCCAGACATCGAACCGATCGCCGACAGCGAAGGCGGCTTCCATCCGCTGTTCGCCGACGTGCCGTCCTCGGTCGAATTCAACAAATTGCGCAAGCGGCTGCTGCGGCTGACCCGGCAGGCGATCGAGGATTTCACGATGGTGAAGCCCGGCCAGCGCTGGCTCGTTGCCCTGTCTGGCGGCAAGGATTCCTACGGCCTGCTCGCGGTGCTGCTCGACCTCAAATGGCGCGGGCTGCTGCCGGTCGATCTTCTGGCCTGCAATCTCGACCAGGGCCAGCCCAATTTCCCCAAACATATCCTGCCGGACTATCTCGACAGCCACGGCATTGCCCACCGGATCGAATATCAGGACACCTATTCCGTCGTCACCGACAAGCTTCCTGCGGGCAGCACCTATTGCTCGCTCTGCTCTCGCCTCAGGCGCGGCCATCTCTACCGCATTGCGCGCGAGGAGGGGTGCTCGGCGCTTGTGCTCGGTCACCATCGTGAGGACATTCTCGAAACCTTCTTCATGAACCTGTTCCATGGCGGCCGTCTCGCCGCCATGCCGCCAAAACTGCTCAACGACGAGGGCGACGTCATGGTGCTGCGGCCATTGAGCTACTGCGCCGAGGCCGATCTGGAAAAATTCGCCGCCGCCATGCATTTCCCGATCATTCCCTGCGATCTCTGCGGCAGCCAGGAAGGTCTTCAGCGCAACGCCATGAAGGCGATGCTCGAGGATCTGGAAAGGCGCATGCCGGGCCGCAAGGATACGATGCTGCGCGCGCTGTCGAACAGCAGGCCATCGCATCTGCTCGACAGAAAGCTGTTCGATTTCGCCGCCCTCAATGAAACCCTCACAGCCAGGCAAGACGTTCCCGATGACATTTGACGATACTGCGATCGACTGGCTTGCCGGTCTTCTGTCCGACGCCGCAAAAGCCGAGATCATGCCGCGTTTTCGCCGGTTGGGCGACGGCGATATCAGGCAGAAGACCTCGGCCGCCGACCTGGTGACCGAAGCCGACGTCAATGCCGAGCGGCTCATCACCGCCAGGCTGCGGGAGCGCTATCCCCAGGCGATGGTCGTCGGCGAGGAGGCCTGTTCCGACAATCCGGCGCTGTTGAACGGGTTGGGCGATGCCGATCTGGCATTCGTCATCGACCCGGTCGACGGCACTTTCAACTTCGCCTCCGGCGTGCCGCTGTTCGGCGTCATGCTGGCGGTCGTGGTCAAGGGCGAGACGGTCGCCGGCATCATCCACGATCCGGTCGGCAAGGACTGGCTGATCGGCGCCAGGGGCGCCGGCAGCCATATCCGGCATGCGCATGGCAGCCTGGAGAAGGTGCATGTCGCGGCACCCGCCTTGATCTCGGAAATGACCGGCTCCGTCTCCTGGCAATATATGCCCGAACCCGAGCGGTCGCGGCTGGCGCGCAACCAGACCAAGATCCTGTCGCAATTCGCCTATCGCTGCGCCGCGCACGAATACCGCTTGCTGGCGAGCGGCCATGCCCACTTCGTCGTCTACAACAAGCTGATGCCGTGGGATCACCTGGCCGGCGTGCTGATCCATGCAGAGGCCGGCGGCCACGCGGCGCGCTTCGACGGCAGCACCTATCTGCCCTCGCATCTCGGCGGCGGCCTGCTTGTCGCGCCCGATCGCGAAAGCTGGCACGAATTGCGCCGCGAACTCTGGGCGGCACAGGATTAATTGCTGCGTTAGCCGAAGGAGCGGTGCAATTTCACGCAAATCCGGAGGCTCTCGAATGAAACCTCGGTTCGCATTTGTCGCGGCGGCTCTTGCCGCCGTCTTGTTTGCCAGTTCCCTGGAAGCAAAATCGCAAGAGCGCAGCTGTCGCAGTTCCGATCCCGTCGATACGATAAGGGAGATGTCGGACGCTATCTATGCCTGCTGGAAGCCGCCACCCGGAACCGCGGGCATGTCCCTGACACTGCGGTTCTCGCTTCGCCGCAACGGCACACTGATTGGCAAGCCTCGCGCCACATATTCCGATCTGGGAACCGATGCCCAGCGCAGCAGGGCCTTCGTGGCATCCATCCTCAGGGCACTTGATGACGCTCTGCCATTGCCTTTTTCGGACAGCATGGGTGAAGCAATCGCAGGGCGCATGCTTGCCCCTCGGTTCACGGCAACTCTTGAAGGTGCGTCCTAATGCAAGTCGGTGATGTGCCCTGAAACGGGCGGGTTCTGTGGCTGGAACATCTTGCCGCGCTCGGCGATGAAGATCATCAGCAGCGCCGCGACCGAGACACTGCAGAAGCCGGCGGCCAGCGGCGTCACCGTGCCGTTGAAGGCCTGGCCGATCAGCGTGCCGAGAATGCCGCCGAGAAACGTCTGCATGAAACCGAGGATCGACGACGCCGTGCCGGCCAGTTGTCCGAGCGGTTCCATGGCCAGCGCGTTGAAGTTCGCGCCGAGCGCACCGAACGGAAGCATGGCACAGGCAAAGAAGGTGATGAACAGCCAGAGCGGCATCTTCATTTCCAGCGAAATCACCAGCCAGGCAAGGCTGATGACCAGGAACAGCAGCAGTGCGCTTTGCGACAGGCGGCGCATGCCGATGCGGCCGACAAGGCGCGAATTCAGAAAGTTGGAGAAGGCGAGCACGCCCGCAACCCCGGCGAAGATGACCGGGAACATCTCGCCGACATGGAAGATGTCCACATAGATCTGCTGCGCCGAAGCGATGAAGCCGAACATGGCGCCGAAGATGAAGGTGCTGGCGAAGGCATAGCAGATCGCAATGCGGTTGGTGAGCACGATGCGAAACCCACCGACAATCGAGTTCACGGTCAGCGGCCGGCGATGTTCGGGATGCAGCGTTTCAGGCAGGCGCAGCAGCGACCAGGCCGAGACGAGGAGCGCACCGACGGCCATGGTGACGAAGATCCAATGCCAGGTCGCGAACAGCATGATGAACTGGCCGATGCCGGGAGCAATGACCGGTATCGCCATGAACACCATGAAGATCAGCGACATCACCTCGGCCATGCGCCGGCCGTCGAACGTATCGCGCACGATGGAGACGGCGATGACGCGGGTGGCGGCCGCACCGATGCCTTGCACGGCTCGGCACAGCAGAAGTGTTTCAAAGCTTGGCGCAATGGCGGCAGCCGCCGCCGCGGCGACATAAATCACCAGCCCGGCGACCAGCGGTGCGCGACGCCCGAAGCGATCCGAGATCGGCCCGAAGAACAACTGTCCGCCGCCGAAGCCCAGAATGTAGGCCGTTATGACGTACTGCCGGTGGTTTTCATTTTCGACGCCGAGCGAGGCGCCGATCTGCTGCAGCGCGGGCAGCATGATATCGATGGCCAGCGAGTTCAGCGCCATCAGCGCCGCGCATAGGGCTATGAACTCCCAGCGCGGAATGGGCAGTTTGCTTGCCGATTGCGGCTCTGGTTTTGACTGGTCCACGGCAAGTCCGATCTTTCAAACGAAAATGCGCCGGCGGGCCGGCGCATTGGCTCGTCTTGGTCCTGGGTTCAGGACATGAAAATTGCCGAGCTGCCCCCGACGCCTTTGTGCATGACCCCGAAAATCAAAATCAACCTTCGGATGGCAATATGCACAAAACAGAAATCAGGCGGCGCCTTTGACGCTGACGCCCTTCTCGACGAGGAATGTCTGCAACTCACCGGCCTGGAACATCTCGCGGATGATATCGCAGCCGCCGACGAATTCGCCCTTGACGTAGAGCTGAGGGATAGTCGGCCAGTTGGAATATTCCTTGATGCCCTGGCGCAGTTCAGCCGAGTCCAGAACGTTCACGCCTTTGTAGTCGGCGCCGATATAGTCGAGGATCTGGACGACCTGGCCGGAAAATCCGCATTGCGGGAAACCGGGCGTGCCCTTCATGAAAAGGACGACGTCGTTGCCCTTCACTTCATTGTCGATGTAGTCGTTGATACCGCTCATGGAAAATCCTTTCCCGCCTGTGGGAGTCAGGCTCGAAACATATCCCTTCAAATAAACCCAACGATTGCTCGAAACAAGACGTTAGCCGTGCCGTGGCTGAAATGGCGCAAAGGATGAGCCGTGTTGGGCCAAGCGCTAAGGGTCAGTCCGGAACGCTGGTCTGCAAGGCCAGCGCATGCAGCACGCCGCCCATATTCCCTTTCAGCGCATCATAGACCATCTGGTGCTGCTGGACGCGGCTTTTCCCCCGAAAGCTCTCGGCCACCACCTCGGCCGCATAGTGGTCACCGTCGCCGGCGAGATCGCGGATCGTCACCTTGGCGTCCGGAATGCCGTCCTTGATCAATTTTTCGATGTCGTGGGCATCCATTGCCATGGCAAAATCCTGTTTCGAGCGGCCGGTAGCCGGCCATAAGATGAGAGTCGGGCGAGCCTAAAGCCTTTCCGGTCCGGATTGAAGCCGTTCTGTCCCACCAACGGCAAGACGGTTCGATGGTTTCAGAGAAAGACTAGGCCGGTGGGCTTGCTTCATCCTCGGCAATGTCCTCGCGTGTCGAGAAAGCACGGCCAAGGCTGAAGGCAAGTACATAGAGCGGCAAGTTGAGCACGAGGCTGACAATGAGAAGATAGCTCGTCATTTGCCAAGCCGGCGAGAAGAACGCCTGGCCGTAGCCGTCGCAGGTCAACGACGAGCCGTACTCCCACAACGCGCCTACGACCACCGCGCTGGCAAAAAGCTTGATGCAGGTGACAATGTGCCTTGCCCGTGCCGGATCCGGCGCCAAGCGGCCCCAAAGCACCAGGCAGATGATCGGGGCCGCGTAGATGAGGTACTGCAGCGCCAGCATCGGGATGGCGCCGTTGGCCGCGGCAAGAAACTGCGCGCGCGTTTCCAGCCGGGCGCAAACCTCGCTTGAGGTCGTCGACAGCAGGAAAAAGACGAACGGCCCGAGGAACCAGAAGAAGAACAGCGACGGCCAGAAAACGACTGCAAGCAGCGCCCGGGCAGCCAGCTTTTGTGGTTGAGCATGATCTCTTCCCGAAAACCGGTTTCCACTTTTCGGGATCATGCTCTGGTCAACTGGCCTGGTCCATGAAGCGCGGAAACCAGCCTTCGTGGGCTCCGCTCAATTCGCTGACCGGGATTGCCCTGGCGCCGCCAAGCTTCAGCGCGCTGCCACCTGTGGAGCCGATCCACGGCGCGAAGATGCCGAGTTCGCCCTGCTGCTTGCGAATCGCGTCCCATTCGTCACCATGCGGATCGATCGACAGCGTCAGGAGGTAACGGCCCTGATCCTCGCCGAACCAGACCGGGATCGGGTCGGTGCCGACAAGCCCGGGAACGGTGGCGCCGATGCCGGACGCCATCGCCATTTCGGCAAGTGCAACGGCGACACCGCCGTCGGAAACGTCATGCGCCGCCGTGACGACACCGGATGCGATGAGCGTGCGCACATGGTCGCCGACGCGCTTTTCGTGATCGAGGTCTACCGGCGGCGGCGGGCCGTCCGTGCGGCCGTGGATGTCCCTGAAATAGACCGATTGGCCAAGATGCGTTCCCCAGGACGCCGGCGCGCCGACCAGCAGGATCATCTGGCCCTCGGCCGCAAAGCCGATCCGCACCATCTTCGACCAATCGGCGATCAGCCCGACGCCGCCGATGGTCGGGGTTGGCAGGATGCCCTGGCCGTTGGTCTCGTTGTAGAGCGAGACATTGCCGGAGACGATCGGGAATCCGAGCGCACGGCAGGCGTCGCCTATGCCTTTCACCGCGCCGACCAGCTGGCCCATGATCTCGGGCCGTTCCGGGTTGCCGAAATTGAGGTTGTCGGTGGCGGCCAGCGGCAGAGCGCCGGTGGCGGTCAAATTGCGCCAGCATTCCGCCACCGCCTGCTTGCCGCCCTCATAAGGGTCGGCCTCGCAATAGCGCGGCGTCACGTCGGACGAGAAGGCGAGCGCTTTGGTGGCATGGCCTTCGACCCGGACCACACCGGCATCGCCGCCTGGAAGCTGCAGCGAATTGCCCTGGATCAACGTGTCATACTGCTCCCACACCCAGCGGCGCGAGGACAGGTCGGGCCCGCCGAGCAGCTTCAGCAGCGCGTCGGCAACGTCGGCTTGCGGAATGTCATTGGCGGCCAGCCGCGCCGGCTTCTTCGGTTCGCTCCACGGCCGATCATATTCCGGAGCCTTGTCGCCAAGATCCTTGATCGGCAGGTTGGCGACCTCGTCGCCCTGATGCAGCACGCGGAAGCGCAGATCGTCGGTGGTCTTGCCGACAATGGCGAAGTCGAGCCCCCATTTGTGGAAGATCGCCTCGGCTTCCTTTTCCTTTTCCGGGCGCAGCACCATCAGCATGCGCTCCTGGCTTTCCGACAGCATCATCTCGTAGGCGCTCATGCGCTCTTCGCGCACCGGCACCTTGTCGAGATAGAGCTCGATGCCGAGGTCGCCCTTGGCGCCCATTTCGACCGCCGAGCAGGTGAGGCCGGCCGCACCCATGTCCTGGATGGCGATGACGGCGCCCGAGGCCATCAGTTCGAGGCTGGCTTCCAGCAGGCACTTTTCGGTGAAGGGATCGCCGACCTGCACCGTCGGGCGCTTCTCATCGATCTTGTCGTCGAATTCGGCCGAAGCCATGGTGGCGCCGCCGACGCCGTCGCGGCCGGTCTTGGCGCCGAGATAGACGACCGGCAGGCCGACGCCCTTGGCTTCGGACAGGAAGATCGCATCGGTCTTGGCAAGGCCCGCCGCAAAGGCGTTGACCAGGATGTTGCCATTGTAGCGGGCGTCGAAATTGACCTCGCCGCCGACTGTCGGCACGCCGAAGGCGTTGCCATAGCCGCCGACGCCGGAAACCACGCCTGAAACGAGATGCCGGGTCTTGGGATGGTCAGGCGAGCCGAAGCGCAGCGCATTCATCGCCGCGATCGGCCGCGCGCCCATGGTGAAGACGTCGCGCAATATGCCGCCGACGCCGGTCGCCGCGCCCTGGTAGGGCTCGATGTAGGACGGGTGGTTGTGGCTCTCCATCTTGAAGACGACGCAGTCGCCGTCGCCGATGTCGACCACGCCGGCATTCTCGCCCGGCCCCTGGATCACTTGCGGACCAGTGGTCGGCAGCGTGCGCAGCCACTTCTTCGAGGATTTGTAGGAGCAGTGCTCATTCCACATCGCCGAGAAAATGCCGAGTTCGGTGAAGCTCGGCTCGCGCCCGACAAGATCGAGGATGCGCTGATACTCGTCGGGCTTGAGCCCGTGTGAGGCAATGAGCTCGGGGGTGATCGGCACGGAATTGGAAATGGTCATGGGCGGCGATTTTTATCCGGGACGTTGGGATTTTGAGTCCCGTCTTATCGCAAGCCCGGCGGCCGATACACCCATGGATTGACGAAAAACGACGGAAAACCGGACAAAGCCACGCAGTGTCAGGAGAAGCTGTCGTAGCCGGCGCGGCCTTCATCGAGAAGTCGCCGGATCACCGCAACGCCTTCAGCGATATCCCCGCGCTGCCTCGGCTGCGAAACGCCAAAGCGGACGCCATGGAAAACCTGCTCGGAGCGTCCGGCCTTGAATTCGTCCTCGTCGTCGATCAGCACGCCGTGCTCAAGGCAGGCGTTCTTGAAGGTGCCGGAAAGCCAGGGGTCGGGCAGGGTCAGCCAGACAAAGGGCACCCTGTCATGCGACTTGAATGCGAAGCCGGCCAAAGTCTCGCGCACGATGGCGATGCGGGCGCCGATTTCGGCGATGCTGCGCTTGCGTATCTCATCCGCCTGACCTGACAGCACCAGCCTTGTATTCACCTCCGCCAGCAGGAAGGGCATGCCCCCGGTCATCATCTTGTGAGCGACACGGATGCGGTGGCGGTAGGCGGGCGGGCAAGAAAGCCAGCCGCCGCGTACACCGGCTGCGACCGACTTCGACAGGCCGCCCGCGACAATGGTGCGTTCAGGCGCATACTCGGCCAGCAATGGTGTCGGATCATCGGTCAGATTGCCATAGAGGTCGTCCTCGATGAGGACGACGTTGTATTCGCGTGCGACATGGGCGATCGCCTCGCGGCGCGCCGCCGACAAGGTGGCCAGCGTCGGATTCTGCGCAGTCGGCATCAGGAAGATCATCTTGGGATGCTTTTGCGCGCAGACGCGCTCGAAATCCTGCGGATCGATGCCTTCCTCGTCCGATGCCACCAGCGCGGTGCGCCTGCCGATCAGGCCGGCACTGCGGGAAATCTGCGAGTAGGTGAGGTGCTCGAAGGCAATATAGTCGCCAGGCATGGTGAGCGCCGCGATTGCCGCCATCACCGCCGCATGGGTGCCGAGCGTGGGAACGATGGTGTCGGCACTCGGACGAAACGAATTGCGCGCCAACCAGCGGGCGCCGGCTTCGTACCAGCGGTCGGGAAAATCCCGCGTGTAGCTTGAAATCTCATGTGGATGGTCCTGCGCCGTGCGCGACAGGACACCGGCGACGATGTCGCCCTGGCCGATATCGGGTGCTGCGGTGCTGTCGAAACGCAGCTTGCCTTTAGGCGCATCGATATAGCGTGTGCCTTCGCCGCCGACGTCCGGAGCCGGAAAATCCGGCTTCGCGCGCTGGCCGAGCACATAGGTTCCACGCCCGACTTCGCCGCTCACCAGCCCACGCTCGCGCAGCAATTGATAGGCCCGGCCGACCGTGCCGACGGTGGTGCCGATGTCGTAGGCGAGGTCGCGTTGCGGCGGCAGCTTTGCGCCGGCATCGATCACCCCCCGGTCGATGTCCGTTTCGATGGAATCCGCAAGCCGCTGATACAGCGGGCCGGAGCCGGTGGTGAGGTCGGGGAGCCAATTTGTCATGGTGACAATTTTCTATATTGCACCCATACATGAGTCAATACATATCAGATGCGTGCCAAAAAGGGTACAATTTGGAATTCTGGTAGAAAGAAAATGAATACAATCGCCACAATCCGTCATTCGAGCACCGAGTTATCGGGCCAAGCGACACGTCCATCGGACCGGAGCGGCTTTGTCAGCCGTCTGGTGCGTCTGGTCAGATCGCTGGCGAGATGGATCGACAGCCTGCTGGATCGCCGCCGCAGCCGGCTGGCGCTGCTGGAAATGACCGATGATCAGCTCAAGGATATCGGCGTCTCGCGCTGCGATGCCCACCGTGAGGGCATCAGGCCGTTCTGGGACTGAAAGCTAGCGGAGTTTTGATGCCCTGATGCGTGCAATGCCATGGTCCGCAAGGACGGCGACCACGCACAGCACGAGAAAAAGTCCGGTGATGGCCAGCGCCGAGATGGCAACGCTGGGAGCACCGTTCTTGGCGACGTCAAGGAAGGGATAGGGCACCTCGCCGGCAAGCGGTGCCCGTACCAGCGCATAGATCAGATAGGCGACGGGATAGAGCATCCACCAGGAAATGTCGCTCCAGCGCGTCCTGCCGTCAGCGCCCGATATCAACCACCACAGCACGAAGAGCACCGGCGTCACATAATGCAGCAGGACGTCGCAGAGCAGGAACAGCCCCTGCGGCTGCCAGAGTTGTGCCAGGACCGTTGCGTAGATGATGAAGACCAGCGCGATCGAAACCGCAACGCCGGTGCGCATCCGCGCGCCTGCAAAGGCCGGCAGCCAGGCATAGAAGGTGGGTGACAGCAGCGACGTGTACACCAGCACCGCGCCGATGTTGGTCAGGATGGTGAAGAAGCTGAAGACGAAAATGATTGAGCCAAGCAGGCTGCGGCCGGCTTCCATCGATGCCGGAATGCTGATGCAGAACTGCAGGATGAGCCCGGCCAGACCGATGACCAGACCCGCGATCTGCAGGAACCGGCCCACGGGCTAGGCCGTCGCGGCGCAGGCCGGATTGCCGGCCTGCCAACGGGCGATGTCCGAGCCGATGCGGGCGCCGAGCGGATCGTTCATCAGCGGTCCGAAGAAGTCGACGCGGCTAGAATTGCCTTGCGCTTGCACGACGAGCAAAGGTTTGCCGCCATAGTGCTTGGCCGGCACCAGCAGGAAACGCGGCGTGCCGCTGAACGAATTCAGCTCATTGGCCATCTGGTACGGTTTGAAGGCTGGGTCCTTGCTGGCGATCCAGCATTTGTGGGCAGCGATCGCCACTTGTTCCATGGCCAGCAGCGCAGCACTTTTGCCTGAGGGAACAGGCGTGCTCTTTGGCGTCGACTGGCAAGATGCCAGCACAAAGCCCGCCGCGGCGACCAGCGCGATCGTCTTCGACTTAATCAAGCGGCACCCATCTCAAGCTCGGACAGAAAAATCTTCAAACCATCGGTCATCTCGCCCAACACCCTCGACAATGCCGGGTGTTGCGAGGCGATCTGCTGGTAGGCGTCGAATTTGGGATAGGCATCGAGCAGGTCGTGGCGTCCCGTCATGGCCCGGAAATTGTTGAAGATGAACCGCGTCGGCGTCAGCCAGGCATCGGCGAAACTAATGTCGTCGCCGAGTGCGAAGGGCCCTTGCGCCATGCGGGCCTCGATCGCTGCCAGTCCATGATGTAGGCGGGCGAACTGGGCGTCGATCTCGGCATTGTTTCGCTTCGGCACGGAATGAAGCTCGAAAAGCTTCATCATCGGTGTCAGCACATCGAGATCGGTGATGCGGGCGAACATACGCACCAGCGCGCGGTCCTTGGAGTCGGGCGGCAGCAGCGCCGGCTCCGGAAACCGTTCCTCGAGATATTCGGCGATGACCACCGATTCGACGATCGTCTCGCCCGAGCCGGTGATCAGCACCGGAATCCGGTTCATCGGTGAGATGGCGCGAAACTCTTCCGGGATGGGGAAACCGGGCGGCGGCGCGATGATCTTGAGTGGTACGTCCTTGATGTAGGCCAGTGCCCGCACAATCGACGAGTAGGGCGACAACGGCCGCGAATAGAGTTTCATGACCGTCTCTCTCCCCAATGAACCAGACTTGCTCCAAAGAAACAGGAATGTCCGGCTGTTTTCAAGCTGTTCGCTTCGATATCGTCAGGCGGCGATGCCGAGAGCGCTCTCGAACAGTCCGCGGCCGTCGGTGCCGCCATGGGCTGCTTCGATCAGGTTTTCCGGGTGCGGCATCAGCCCGAGCACATTGCCTTGGCTGTTGACGATGCCGGCAATGTCGTTGATCGAGCCATTGGGGTTGGTGCCCTCGGCATAGCGGAACACCACTTGGCCTTCGCCTTCGAGGCGGGCAAGCGTGTCGGCGTCGGCGAAATAATTGCCGTCATGATGCGCGACCGGCGAGCGGATGATCTGGCCCGGCTGATAGCGGCGGGTGAACATGGTGTTGGCATTGGTGATCTCGAGCTTCACCTGCCGGCAGACGAATTTCAGCGAGGTGTTGCGCATCAAGGCGCCCGGCAACAGGCCGGCCTCGACCAGGATCTGGAAACCGTTGCAGACGCCGATGACCGTAACGCCGGCGGCCGCTTTTTCGGCCACAGCCCGCATGACCGGCATGCGCGCCGCGATCGCGCCGCAGCGCAGATAGTCGCCGAAGGAAAAGCCGCCTGGAATGGCGATCAGGTCGACATCGGGGATTTCGGTGTCGGTCTGCCAGACGGTGATTGGCGGTGTTCCCGAAATCTTGGTCAACGCTGCGATCATGTCGCGGTCGCGATTGAGGCCGGGCAGGAGGACGACGGCTGATTTCAATTTAGGCGATCTCCACCGCGTAATTCTCAATCACCGTATTCGCCAGCAGCTTGTCGCACATGGCTTTGAGGTCGGCCTCGGCCTTGGCCTTGTCGCTTTCCGCCAGTTGGACGTCGAACACCTTGCCCTGCCGGACAAGGCCCACGCCATCGAACCCCAGGCCGGACAGCGCGTGTTCGATCGCCTTGCCTTGCGGGTCGAGCACGCCGTTCTTGAGGGTGACGGTAATGCGGGCCTTGATCACGCTGGACATGCTCCTGTTCGGACTATCAGTTCGCAAGCCGCGATCAGTGCGGCTTGCCTTTGAGGCCGTCGGTCGAGGCGACAAGCACCGGGCCGGTCGGGCGCGGCGGCTCGTTCTCGTTCATGATGCCGAGGCGGCGTGCGACTTCCTGGTAGGCTTCGACGAGGCCGCCCATGTCGCGGCGGAAACGGTCCTTGTCGAGCTTGTCCTGTGTCGCCACGTCCCACAGGCGGCAGGAATCCGGCGAGATCTCGTCGGCGACGACAATGCGCATCATGTCGCCCTCGAACAGCCGGCCGCATTCGATCTTGAAGTCGACAAGCTGGATGCCGACGCCCATGAACAGGCCGGAGAGGAAGTCGTTGACGCGGATGGCCAGCGCCATGACGTCGTCGATTTCCTGCGGGCTCGCCCAGCCGAACGCGGTGATGTGCTCTTCCGACACCATCGGATCGTCGAGTGCGTCGGCCTTGTAATAGAACTCGATGATCGAGCGCGGCAGAACGGTGCCTTCCTCGATGCCGAGCCGCTTGGACAACGAGCCGGCGGCGACATTGCGCACCACCACTTCGAGCGGAATGATCTCGACTTCCTTGATCAGCTGCTCGCGCATGTTCAGCCGGCGGATGAAATGGGTCGGAATGCCCATGCGGTTCAAATGGTTGAAGATGTACTCGGAAATGCGGTTGTTGAGGACGCCCTTGCCGTCGATGACTTCATGCTTCTTCTTGTTGAACGCGGTGGCGTCATCCTTGAAGAACTGGATAAGCGTGCCCGGTTCGGGTCCCTCATAGAGTATCTTGGCCTTGCCTTCATAAATGCGGCGGCGATTTTTCATCTGGATTTTTCTCTGGGGTTCCGGACAGGGCGGTATCAGACCATTTCCTGTCCGTCTGCCTGAAATAGTGCGGCTACGGTAGGGTTCAATGCCGGGTCTATCCCAATCACATCGTTTGCTCAATCGGCAAATCCTTCCAATCAACCGCTTTCGGGACTGAAATGCCGCAGCGCAGCATGCGATGAAGCGTATTGACCGGCCCGCGACCTTTTGGTTTGTGCTTTGGCAACGCACATATTCACCGCCAACGAATCGAATTTGACCGGAGGGACGCCATGAGCAGCATGAAAGACCGCGAAGAGGGCTTTGAGCGTAAATTCGCATTCGACGAGGAGCTTCGGTTCAAGGCCTCGGCACGCCGCAACAAGGCGCTCGGCCTGTGGGCCGCCGAAAAGCTCGGAAAGTCCGGCGCTGATGCCGACGCCTATGCCCAGGAAGTGGTTATCTCCGACATCGAGGAAGCCGGCGACCACGACGTGTTCCGCAAAATCCGCGGGGATTTCGACGCGGCCGGCGTCGAGCAGTCGGACCACCAGATCCGCCGCACCATGGACGAACTGATGGCGCAGGCGATCGAGCAGATCAAGAACACCTGATCCCGGCCATGCGCTGATCCCGCGGCCATACGCTGGACCAATCGACCGCCCGGCCTATCCGGGCGGTTTTTCTTTGCCTTTGTCACGATTTCCGGCTGAAACTGCCGGAGTTAACAAGGAAAGTACCCATGTCCCTGAAGTCCCGCCTCGCGGCCGATGAAACGTTGTTCACCGCATGGTCCGGCGTGCCGGATGCCTTGACCGTCGAGATCGTCGCCAAGCAGGGCTTTGATGCCGTCACGCTCGACATGCAGCATGGCGGCCATCACGAAGACAGCGTGCTGCGTGGCCTGGTGCCGGTGCTCGCCGCCGGCAAGCCGGCGCTGGTGCGCATTCCCGTTGGCCGTTTCGACATGGCAAGCCGCGCGCTCGATTTCGGCGCCGAGGCGGTCATCGCGCCGATGGTGAATTCGGTTGCCGATGCAAAATTGTTCGCCGCCGCCATGAAATACCCGCCACTCGGCGAGCGCTCCTGGGGTCCGACCTACGCTTTTCCACGCCACGGCAAGGGCGACCAGGCCGAGTGGCTGCGCGACACCAACCAACGCACCATGGCCTTCGCCATGGTCGAGACGCGTCCGGCCCTCGATGCGCTCGACGGCATCCTCGACACGCCCGGCATCGACGGCATCTTCCTCGGCCCATCGGATTTCTCGATCGCCTGGAGCAATGGTGCGACCGTCAATTCGACGCTGGAAAGCATGATGGAGACGGTGGCATCGGTGGCCGAGCGCACCCGCAAGGCCGGCAAACATGCGGCGATCTACGTTGTCGAGCCGGCAATTGCCGGCCGGGTTGTGTCGATGGGCTATCGCCTGCTGGCCATGGGCTCCGAGCATTCGCTGATCGGGCTTGGCGCAAAAACGCTGATCAAGAGCGTCCGCGATTCGATTGGGTCCTGAAGAAACTCAGGGTTTCAAATCCGTCAGGAATTTGGCGAAGGTCATTGAACCTTCGGGCCACGGCCCGAAGCCTGAATCCGCGTTCAGATGACCGGTCTCGCCGGCATCGATGAATAGTGAGCCCCATGCACCGGCAATGTCTTCGGCGACATCGAAGGCGCAGAACGGATCGTTGCGGCTGGCGATCACGATCGAGGGAAAGGGCAGCGGCTCACGCGGGTAGGGACCGAAGGTCATCAGGTGCCTGGGCCTGATCTCGGGATTGGCGACGTCGGGAGGTGCCACGAAGAAGGCCCCGGCGATCGGCTTGCGGAATTGCGGAATGGCTTGCACCGCAGTGGTGACGCCGAGCGAATGCGCGACCAGGACGACCGGCCGCTCGGCCTCGTTGACCGCCTTGGCGACGCTCGCCGTCCAGTCCTCGCGAACCGGCTTCGACCACTCGGCCTGTTCGACGCGGCGCGCCGTCGACAGTTTCGACTGCCAGCGGCTCTGCCAATGGTCGGGGCCGGAATTGGTGTAGCCCGGCACGATGAGGATATCTGCTTCCTTGACCTTCATGGCGCTGAGATAGCGAGCGGCATCGCTTCGTGCAACCGGCAGGAACGCCGCTATTGATCACAATAGTGAACACCATGTTCGCTTCTTCGCGTCTTGTGTGAACGATGCGGATGGACGATCTGTGGTCAGGAAAAGAAACAGCCGTACGCGGGAACCCTGACTTTGGAACTGACACGACGTACAATGATCGGCGGAGTGGGGCTTCTCGCTTTGGGAGCTTCATCGCAGGCCGGTCGAACGGAGCATTTGATGAGCGAGTTGCCTTTTGCCGCCACCACCCCAGTCAGCGTTGCCCGCGTCGGGCTGAAGGCGCGCGACGCGGAAAGCCTTGCCGCATATTACCGCGAAATTGTCGGTCTGCAGGAGTTGAGCCGTGCCGATGGTTCGATCACGCTGGGCGCCGCCAACCGTCCCTTGTTGGTGCTTGAGCAGGACGCTTCAGCTAAGCCGGATGATCCGCGCAGCGCCGGGCTGTTCCACACCGCCTTCCTGCTGCCCAGCCGCGCCGATCTCGGCCGCTGGATCAACCACGCTATATCGAACAAGATCGCGATCGAGGGCGCTTCCGACCATCTGGTCAGCGAAGCTCTGTACCTGACCGATCCCGAAGGCAATGGCATCGAGATCTATGCCGACCGCCGCCCGCAGGACTGGAAGTGGAATGGCGACAAGATTGCCATGGCAACGGAGCGGCTGAACATTCCGTCCGTCGTTGCCGAAGTGCCTGCGGGTGACGCCGGCTGGCAGGGCGCGCCGGAAAACAGCATCGTCGGCCATGTCCACCTGCGTGTCGGCAGGCCGGAAGACGCCGAAGCCTGGTGGAACCAGGAATTCGGCTTCGACACGGTGGCGAAATATGGCGGCCAGGCGGTGTTCCTGTCGTCGGGCGGCTATCACCACCACATCGGCGCCAACGCCTGGCAGAGTTCAGGCGCAGGCCGCCGCGATCCCTCCCGGTCAGGTCTGGCCTGGGTCGAGATGCGTTCGGACAAGGCATCCACCGAAACCACGCGGGAAGACCCGTGGGGCACGGTGATCCGCACCGTGCCTGGCGCTGCCGGCTAAGCGCCCGCTGCGCTCTTAAACAGAACTGGCGGCGTAACCGGTCAGCAATCCGTGTGCCCAACTGTCGAAGCCGGCCGCCGTCGCGCGGCTGGATGCTTCGGCCCAGTCATAACTGACCGCGTGATGGCTGAACGACCATTCTCCGCGCTTGTGCGTGGCGAGGGCGTAGCGGGCATGCGGGCTGCCGGTCACGGTAAGGCCGGGAAACGCCTGAACACCGACGCTGCCGGGATTTAGGATCGTCTGGCGGTCGGAAAGCCGCACGACGCGCGGCGTATGGGTGTGGCCGCACAAGGTCAGCCCGGCATCGATGCTGCCGAGCTTGTGTCTGATTTCTTTTTGATTGGATGGATAGAAGTGATTGCCGCCGTCTTCCTCGAGCAGGAACGTCTCGTCGTCGCTGGGGCTGCCGTGGCAGAGCAGAATTTCAGGGGCGAGCGTCAGGGCAATCGGCAATGCCAAAAGCCAAGCCAATGACGTCTGGGAGAGGCAATGGTGGGTAAAGGCATCGACGTCTTCCAGCCCGGAAGCCGGCGGCTCGATCAGCACACGGTCGTGATTGCCGCGCACGGTCGGCCAGTTCTGTGCAATCAAATATTGCGCGGTTTCTTCGGCATAGCGGCCCGGAGAGACAATCACCCAGATTGACGATGATGTCGGGAGAATTGTCCTTGATCCGCGCATGAACCGCTTCAAGCGCGCGCAGATTCCCGTGAATGTCGGAAAGGACAGCCAGTCGCATGGAAATCCTATCCGAACACCCGCTTGAAGATCGTGTCGACATGCTTGGTGTGATAGCCTAGGTCGAATTTCTCGCGGATCTCGGCTTCCGGCAGCGCTGCGGTCACTTCCTTGTCGGACAGTAATTCCTCAAGAAAATCAGCGCCTTGCTCCCACACTCTCATGGCGTTGCGCTGCACCAGCCGGTAGGAGTCTTCGCGCGACAGGCCCGCCTGCGTCAGCGCCAGCATGACGCGCTGCGAATGCACGAGGCCGCGGAACTTGTTCATGTTCTTCAGCATGTTGTCGGGATAGACGAGCAGCTTGTCGATGACGCCGGTCAGCCGTGACAGCGCGAAATCGAGCGTCACGGTGGCGTCCGGGCCGATCATGCGCTCGACCGAGGAGTGCGAGATGTCGCGCTCGTGCCAGAGCGCCACATTCTCCATCGCCGGCAGCGCCATCGAACGCACCATGCGGGCAAGGCCGGTGAGGTTCTCGGTCAGCACCGGGTTGCGCTTGTGCGGCATGGCCGACGAGCCTTTCTGGCCCGGCGAAAAATACTCTTCCGCCTCCAGCACCTCGGTGCGCTGCAGATGCCGGATCTCGATCGACAGCCGCTCGACCGAGGAGGCGATGACGCCGAGCGTGGCAAAGAACATGGCATGGCGGTCGCGCGGGATCACTTGCGTCGACACCGGCTCGGGCTTCAGGCCGAGCTTCGCCGCGACATGCTCCTCGACATAGGGATCGATGTTGGCGAAGGTGCCGACTGCGCCCGAAACGGCGCAGGTGGCGATGTCTTCGCGCGCGTGCACCAGCCGCTCGCGGCAGCGCGAGAACTCGGCATAGGCCTGCGCCAGCTTGACGCCGAAGGTGGTCGGCTCGGCATGGATGCCATGGCTGCGGCCGATGGTGACCGTGTCCTTGTGCTCGAAGGCGCGGCGCTTGAGCGCTGCAAGCAGACCATCGATGTCGGCGAGCAGGATGTCGCTGGCGCGGGTAAGCTGCACCGCAAAGCAGGTGTCGAGAACGTCGGACGAGGTCATGCCCTGATGGATGAAGCGGGCGTCCGGCCCGACGAATTCGGCAAGATGGGTGAGGAAGGCGATCACGTCATGCTTGGTAACGCGCTCGATCTCGTCGATCGCCTCGACATCGAATTTTGCCGCCCCGCCCTTTTCCCAGATGGTTTTTGCCGCTTCCCTGGGGATGACGCCGAGTTCGGCCAGCGCGTCGCATGCATAGGCTTCGATCTCGAACCAGATGCGGAACCGGGTTTCTGGCGACCAGATGGCGACCATTTCCGGCCGGGAATAGCGAGGGATCATCGGTCAGTCCTGACATATCGAGAAGTTTGCCCGCGTCCTAACAGAGGCGAGCAAAATGCTCAACGCCGCTGGCGCGCAAACCAGACGCCCGCGGCAAACAGAGCGATGAAACCAACTGGAAAATAGAGCCGGATGCCCAGCACCACGAACTGATAAAGCGCAATCAACGTCGTGAAGACGAACTGGAGGACCCAGGTGCGGGTGAAAGCAGGCGCATGCCACTCGGCATAGTAGGAGCGGTACTGCAGGGCAAACAGCCCGGCGGTCAGGCCGATCGTCGCCGCGGCTAGGCACACGAAGGCCGCGGCAAAGGCGACTTCCCAGCGTCTTCCCTGCGAAACCAGCCGCGCCGCGAACAGGCCGATAGGAAAGGCCAGCGCAGCTCCCACCGCGAACAGTACGGTGACAATGCGGATTTTCGCCGGCGTCTCCCAGTCGTCCAACAACAGGGTGACGAGCGCACTGGCGCCCATCGTCGTGGCCCATAGCAAGGCGCCATAAAACGCAGTGCGCGGCGTCGGTATAGCGCGGCGAAGGCGGTTCAGCGAACGATCGCGCGGGGCGGGTGGGACAAGCGGTGTCACAGGCGGCCGGTCACCGCGATCCAGCGAAAGTCCGGGCCTTCAAAGCCGTACTGGCGCACCGCGATCAGCACGGCATAGGCGCTGAGACTGTCCATCGAAAAGGTCTGCACGGCGCCGATGCGGTAGCCGTTCGGGCAACCCCGGCTTTTCGGTATCGCCTTATCCTCGTGCAGCAGCTTGGTGGTGCCACCATCCTGCGCCTCGATGCGCAGCAGCCGGAAGCCGTTGATCTCGCCCTGGCTCTCGCAGCCCTTGGTGTTGTTCATGCCGATCTCGTCGAGCCGGAACTCGAGCGGTGGGTCGACCGGCGAAAAGATCGGGCGCGGATTGACCGCCATCCGGTGCGGATCCGCCGAAAGCTCGGTCACCGGGTTGAAACCCGCGGTGATGCCGCGATTGGCGCTCAGCTCGGCCTGACTGACAATGGCTTCGCCTTTTTGCCGGGCCTGAAGGCGCGCCGCATCCAGTTTGGCATTCTCGTCCTCAAGCCGGACCCGGATCGGCGTGCCCTTGAGAAAGCTGTCGGTGCTGGTGTCGATGTAGTAGCGGTTGGCATAGGGAAAACCCGATCCATCCTGCACGCCATATTCCTCGAAAGCAAAGACGCTGCCGTCCTTGGTGAAGCCGAGGATTTCAAGTTCGGCGACATCGCCGGCATGAGCCGCGATCGAGGTGGCAAACTGTGCAAGCAGGCCAACGGCAAACAGAAAGAGCATTCGCATCGGTCTTCACCCCCGTGATCGTCTCAATCCCCTAGCACGACAAAATCAAAACGTCGTGCGGTGCGAAAGCCGATGCATCCAATCGGCCCGTCATTTGTTATGGTCGGCAGTCCCAATGGAGAACCACCATGACCGACACCAGCAAAATTCGCGAGCATATGGAAGTTGTCGGCGCCGACGGCGTGCATGTCGGCACTGTCGACAAGGTCGATGGCCAGCGCATCAAGCTGACCAAGGCCGATAGCGGCGAGGGCGCTCACAAGGGCCATCACCACTACATTCCCCTGAGCCTGATTGCCGAGGTCGATGGCAAGAAGGTCTGGCTGTCGGCGAATTCCGACGTCGCGGTGATGTTCGAGGAAGAAAAGTCCGACCCGGTCTGATCAACCTTCGCTTCACCCCAGGCGTGACGACCAGACCGGAAACAGATCGTTTTCGGCGGGCGTCGCGGCAAACACGCCGCGACTGATGGCGCGCGCCATCGTGGCGCCGGCTGTGGCGTGGAGGTCGATTGCGGCATCGGCAGAGAGTTCGATGCCGCTCGTGCCGGTCGCCAGCGCGAACACAAGGTCGCCATCGGCCGGTGTGTGCGTCGGCCATATCGCGCGCACGAACCCGTCATGCGCCGATATCGCCAGGCGCTTGGCGGCAGCCTTTGTGAGCACCGCATCGGTGGCAATGACGGCGATGGTGGTGTTGCCGCCGGTCTCCGTCTGCTGGCCAAAATGTTTGTCGCGGTATTTCAAAAGAATCCGTTTCGCCTCGTCCGGCATCGGCGAGGGATAGCCAAGCCCACCGAATTCGTCGCCGATTTCGAACGGTGCCGCCCAGAAATGGCGGGTTCGGCCTGTGGTCACCGATCCGGCCGGGTTGACGGCGGCCAGTGCACCGATGGTGACGCCATTGTCGAGTAGCGTCGAGGCGGAGCCGAGGCCGCCTTTCAGCCCCGAGGTCAGCGCACCGGTGCCGGCACCGATCGTGCCGAGTTGGAAATCGGCGGTGGCGGTTTGCGCCGCCTCATAGCCAAGCTCGCGATAGGGCGGATAACGGCCCCAATCCTTGTCGCCGCCATTGCGCAGGTCGAACAGGATCGCCGATGGCACGATCGGCACGCGAAAGCCACCGACTTCAAGGCCGATACCGCGTTCGCGCAATGCCGCCTGCACGCCGGACGCCGCGTCGAGGCCGAAAGCCGAACCGCCTGAAAGCACCATGGCGTGCACCACATCGACCGAATTGTGCGGTTCGAGCAGGTCGGTCTCGCGCGTGCCCGGCGCGCCGCCCAGGATCTGAACGCCAGCCACTGTCGGCGTGTCGCAAAGCACGGTCGTCACCCCGGACTTCAGGCTGGCGTCGGACGCATTGCCGACGCGCAGGCCGGCAACGTCGGTGATCAGGTTGCGTGGGCCGGTGCGAAACATCAGTTGCTTTCCAAGGGCGCAAAGCGCGTGCCGTCGAAACGGAAGACGCGGTAGGGGCTCTGGCTGAGGTCGCCTTTTGCATCAAACCGGATCGGCCCGATCGCCGTGGTGAAATCCTGTCCGGTCAGGGCCTCGGCCAGCGGCTTGCCCGAGGCCTCGGACAAGCCTGACGCTGCCTTGGCGATTTCGACCGCCGCGTAGGCGGGAAGCGTATAACCGTCAGGCACGATCTTCCGCGCGGCAAACGCCGCCAACACTTTGGGGTCGGCGACATCGGCCCATTCCGGCGGTGCGATCATCAGCGTGCCCACGGCATAGGGCACGTCGCCCGGCGGCGTGCGGAGATTTTCGCCGCCGGCAAAGACGATGCCCGCCTGAAGCTGTGCGGCATCGCGGCCCATGATGGCGATGTCGTCGCCGTCGCCACCGGCAAAGACATGCGTCGCGCCGGCCTTCTTCAGCCGACCGATCATGCCGATCTGGTTGTCGAGCTGTGGCCGGAACGTGTCTGTGAATACCGGCTTCAGCGCCGCCTGCTCGGCCGCTGCCCGCAACGTCTCGGCGATCTCACGGCCGTAGATGGTGCCGTCGTCGATAATGGCGAACAGCTCGTTCTGCCATAAACGGGTGAGGGTGGAGGCGATGGCGTTGCGCTCATCGTCGCCGCGCGGCCCGAGACGATAGACAGGCCAGCCGGTCTTGGCGCGGCGGTCGGTCAGGCTTTCGGTCCGCACGCCAACGGTGATGACCGGAATGCCGGCATCCTTCAGGATCGGCATCGCCGCCTCGATGGCCTCGGTGCAGAGAAAGCCGACCACGATATTGACCTTGGCGGCCGCAAACTTCCTGGCCGCGGCAGCGCCGCCATCGGCGGTGCAGGAATCATCCACCGTCTTCAGTTCGATGCCGTTCGCTTCGGCCGCCAGGCCGGTCCCGGCCTCGATCTGCTTGCCGAGAATGGCAGATGGTCCCGATAGCGGTGCCGCGACGCCGACGAGCAGCGTCTGGGCATCCGCGGCACTGGCCAGAAACAGCCAGAACAGCGCCGCTATTGTTCTTGTCCTGGGTCGCATTCGAGCGATGGGTCCCTCCGTGCCGGCTCTATGCTCCCGGCACTATTGCCGCCAAGACCTAAAGGCTGCCCGGCCTTGGTGCAACACGCGAATTTCGGGATATGGCTCAGGCACTTCGCTTGTGGCGGGCTATGTCTGGCCATATATGTCGGTAGGATCCTGACCATGGAAAAATTCCGGTGCTGAAGAAGAACGACATTGGGCCGCAGGCCTATCGCGACGCGATGAGCCACTTTGCCGGCCACGTCCATGTGGTCACCACCGACGGGCCGGCCGGCAAGCGCGGCACGACGGTGATCGCCGCCTGTTCGGTGTCGGACACGCCGCCCACCATCCTGGTCTGTCTCAACCGCGAAAATGCCAAGAATGAGCTGTTCGTGAAAAACGGCAGGTTTGCCCTGAACACGCTGGCCTCGCACCAGGAGCCGCTGTCGGTCGGCTTTTCCGGCATCACCGGCCTGCCGGTCGAGGAACGTTTCGCGCTTGGCGAATGGGATGTGATCTCTACCGGCGCACCGACGCTGAAAGGCGCGCTCGCCGTGTTCGACTGCGAATTGATCGACACCAAGGATCTGGCCACCCATCGTGTGCTTTTTGGCAAGGTGACAGGTCTGCGTATGGGCGATAATTTGCGGCCGCTGATCTATCACGCCCGCGGCTACCACGTACTGGAAAGCGGAGCGGCGGCGTTCACGGAGAAAGAATGACCGAGCTGAAACCGCGCGCCGCGCCACGGACGATCGACGAGACTCTCGATCTCCTGACCGGTGCGGACTATGTGGCGGACCGGTCGCTGGCGACCGTGCTGTTCCTGTCGTTGCGTATGAAGCGGCCGCTTTTCCTCGAGGGCGAGGCCGGCGTCGGCAAGACCGAGATCGCCAAGGTGTTGGCACAGGCGCTCGGCCGCCGGCTGATCCGCCTGCAGTGCTATGAAGGCCTCGACGTCTCGTCCGCCGTCTATGAGTGGAACTACGCCGCGCAGATGATCGAGATCCGCATGGAGGAGGCGGCCGGCGAGGTCGAGCGCTCCGCCATGGAGCGCAACGTCTTTTCCGAAAAATACCTGATCCGCCGCCCGGTGCTCGATGCGCTGACCGGAAAGACGGGCGCTGCCCCGGTTTTCCTGATCGATGAGCTCGACCGCACCGACGAGGCGTTCGAGGCCTTCCTGCTCGAAATCCTGTCCGATTTCCAGGTGACGGTGCCCGAACTCGGCACCATCAAGGCGGAAGAACCACCGATCGTCATCATCACCACCAATCGCACCCGCGAAATCCACGATGCGCTGAAGCGGCGCTGCCTTTATCACTGGGTCGACTATCCCAATGCCGAGCGCGAGCTGGAGATCGTGCGCCGCAAGGTGCCGCAGGCCAACCAGCGCCTTTCGGCCGAAGTGGTCTCCTTCATCCAGAAGCTGCGCCAGATCGAGCTGTTCAAGGTGCCGGGCGTCGCCGAAACCATCGACTGGGCCGGCGCGCTGACCGAGCTCGACAAGGTGGCGCTCGATCCTGAAACCGTCTCCGACACGATCGGCGTGCTGTTGAAATACCAGGACGACA
This sequence comes from Mesorhizobium sp. M1342, assembly GCF_040317955.1. NCBI lineage: Bacteria > Pseudomonadati > Pseudomonadota > Alphaproteobacteria > Hyphomicrobiales > Phyllobacteriaceae > Mesorhizobium > Mesorhizobium sp. M1342. The sequence goes on from NZ_JAMYLI010000004.1 coordinate 71,184, forward strand.
TTGCCCGCATCGAACAGGGCGAAGGCCGGCGCATCCTCAACGAGGTGAAGGCCGAGCTTTCGGCGGCGGAGTAGGCGATGCTGCGCCCCGAGCCAAAAGAGGCCATGCCGCACGGGCGAATCGCCGACAACATCGTCTATTTTGCCCGCACCTTGCGCAAGGCGGGCATGCGGGTCGGGCCGGCCTCGGTCAAGGACGCCATCGAGGCGGTGCTCGCCGCGGGCATTGGTTCGCGCGACGATTTCTACTGGACGCTGCACGCCGTGCTGGTGTCGCGGCATGAGGATCACGCCATTTTCGACGAAGCCTTCCGGCTGTTCTGGAAGTCGCGCGAACTGATCGAAAAGATGCTGGCTATGTTTTCGCCGGTGACACCCGACACCAGGGAAAAGCAGAAGCCACGCGCCGCTGAAAACCGGGTCAGCCAGGCGATGTTCGAGGGCCACCAGAAGAACCAGCCGCCACAGGAAATTCCCGAGATCGAGGTCGACGCCCGCTTCACCTTTTCCGGCAACGAGGTGCTGCGGGCCAAGGATTTTGCCCAGATGAACGCCGCCGAGATGGCCGACGCCAAGAAGGCGATCGCGCAGTTGCGGTTGCCTTTCGACATGGTGCGGACCCGGCGCTTCAAGGCCGATGCGCATGGCCGCCGCATCGATCCGCGCGCCATGATGCGTTCGGCTGCGCGCACCGGCGGCGAGCTGATTCTGCCGAAGTTCCGTTCGCCGCGCGAGGTTCACCCGCCGCTGGTGGTGCTGGCCGATATTTCCGGCTCGATGAGCCAGTACACGCGCATCTTCCTGCATTTCCTGCATGCGCTGACTGAAAAAAGGCGTCGCGTGCACACCTTCGTCTTCGGCACCCGGCTCACCAACCTGACCCGGCAGATGCGCCATCGCGACCCGGATGCAGCCCTTGCCGACTGTTCGGCGGCGGTCAGGGACTGGTCGGGCGGCACCCGCATCGGTGACACGCTGGCCGAGTTCAACCTGATATGGTCGCGGCGTGTGCTGGGGCAGGGCGCGGTCGTGCTTCTGATCACCGACGGGCTGGAGCGCGACGATGTCGCCGGCCTGTCAGAAGAAATGGAACGCCTGCACAAATCCTGCCGGCGTCTGATCTGGCTGAACCCGTTGCTGCGCTTCGACGGCTTCCAGGCGCGCGCCCGCGGCGTCAAGACGATGCTGCCGCATGTCGACGAGTTCCGCTCGGTGCACAATCTCGACGCGCTCGCCGATCTCTGCGCGTCGCTGGACAAGAAGTCGGCACAATCCGTCGATCCGCGCCGATGGCTGGAAGCTGGCGCGAGGCACGCCGCATAACCATATCTTTCCCATCCGGAAAACAGATCCCGAGAAAAACAGACTTCTGGAGAAACGGTCATGGAAAACAGCATTTATCTGGATGAGGCCCGCGACCCGCTGATCATTGCGGAGGGCTGGATGAAGGACGGCAAGGACGTGGCCATCGCGACTGTGGTCGAGACCTGGGGTTCGGCGCCCCGACCCATAGGCAGCCATCTGGTCATTGATGCCGACGGCAATTTCCACGGCTCCGTTTCCGGCGGCTGCGTCGAAGGCGCTGTGGTCAGCGAGGCCATCGACGTCATCGACAGCGGCAAGGCCAGGATGCTGGAGTTCGGTGTTGCCGATGAAACCGCATGGCAGGTCGGCTTGTCCTGTGGCGGTCGCATCAAGGTGTACGTGGAAAGACTGGGCTAGAGCATGATCCCAAAAAGTGGGACCCGGTTTTTGGACAAGATCATGTTCGGACAAGAGATTTCCTGATGGATCCCTACGCCTTAAAAACTTTGAACGCCGAACGACGCGCTCGCCGTGCGGCGATCCTTGTCACCGATCTCGGTGACGGCCGCGACCGGATCGTGCGCGAGGGCGATCAGGTCGCCGGCGATCTTGGCGCCGCGATCGCCAAGGCGTTTCGCACAGGCAACTCCGGTTCGGCCGAAGCCGAGGGGCGGACTTTCTTTCTCAACGCGCATCTGCCGCAACCGCGTCTGGTCGTGATTGGCGCTGTCCATATCAGCCAGGCGCTGGCGCCGATGGCCAGGATCGCCGGCTATCCCGTCGAGATCATCGACCCCCGCACTGCTTTCGCCACGCCGGACCGCTTTCCCGACGTGGCGCTTCATGCCGAATGGCCGGAGGATGTGCTGAAGCGCCAGCCGCTCGACAGCTACACCGCACTTGCCGCCGTCACCCATGACCCGAAGGTCGATGATTTCGCCCTGAAGGCCGCGCTCGACGCCAACTGTTTCTATGTCGGGGCGCTCGGTAGCAGGAAGACGCATGCCAAGCGGGTCGAACGCCTGCTGGCGCTGGGCGCGAGCGCCGATCAGATCGCCCGTATCCATGCGCCGATCGGGCTCGACATAGGTGCTGCCAGCCCGGGAGAGATCGCCGTTGCGGTGTTGGCCCAGGCGATCCACGCCTTCCGCTCGCGCGGTTTCGATGCCTCCGCATCGGCTCCGAAATCGAAATCGATTTTGGAAAAGCACGATGCGTAGATTCAAAGTAGTAGAGCGTCCTTTGCGCGTCCAAAAGGACGCGCAGCGCTCTACGGGCGCCGTCGCGTGAAATTCGGCCCGATCCCTATTGAGACGGCGGAAGGCGCGGTGCTGGCGCATTCCACCACCGCTGGTGAACGCCGCTTCCGCAAGGCGCACAGGCTGAGCGCCGAAGATGTGGCGCTGCTGCGGGCTGCCGGCATTTCCGAGGTCGTTGCAGCCGTGCTGGCCGCCGACGACCTCGGCGAGGATGCCGCCGCGCAGACGATCGCCGAGAGTATGGCCTTTCGCGGCATCGAGGCCAGGCCTGCCGCGACCGGGCGGGTCAACCTCCATGCCAAGGCGCCGGGCATCTTCACGGTCGATGCCGCTGCCATCGACGCCATCAATGCCATCGATCCCGCCATCACCATCGCCACGCTGGCGCAGCATGCGCCGGTCGAGAAAGGCCAGATGGTCGCGACGGTGAAGATCATTCCCTTCGCGGTCAGTTCAGCGCTGGTCGACGCCGCGACAAAAATTTGCGCCGGTGGTGAGATCTTTGCCGTCAACGCCTACCAGCCGGTGCGTGTCGGCGTCATCCAGACGGTTCTGCCGGGCATCAAGCCGAGTGTGCTGGACAAGACGTTGCGCGTCACCGAAGCGCGGCTGGCGCGCACCGGCGGCAGGCTGACGGCGGAGCGCCGCACGCCGCATGAGATCGCGTCGGTGGCGGAAGCCGCGGCCTCGCTGGCGCGCGACAACGACATGGTGGTGATCTTCGGCGCCTCGGCGATGAGCGATTTCGCCGATGTCGTTCCCGCCGCGATCGAGAAGGCGGGTGGTACTGTCATCCGCGCCGGCATGCCGGTCGATCCCGGCAATCTGCTGGTGTTGGGTATGCTCGACGGCAAGCGCGTCATCGGCGCTCCCGGCTGCGCCCGCAGCCCCAAGGAAAACGGCTTCGACTGGGTGCTCGACAGGCTGATCGCCGGTCTCGACGTGACCGCCAAGGATATTGCCGGCATGGGAGTAGGCGGGCTGCTAATGGAAATCCCGACGCGGCCGCAGCCGCGCGAACCGCTGCCGGCCATGAGCCAGCTCAAGGTCGGGATCGTGCTGCTGGCGGCGGGCCGGTCGAGCCGCATGGGTGGACCGAACAAGCTTTTGGCGCTGTTCGACGGCAAGCCGCTGGTGCGCCGCACCGCCGAGCGGGCGCTCGGCTCGAAGGCGTCTGGAACGATTGTCGTCACCGGCCATCAGCGCGAGCGGGTGCGCACGGCGCTGGCCGGCCTCGACGTGACCTTCGCCGACAATCCGGATTTTACCGAGGGCCTGTCCACCTCGCTGAAAGCCGGCATTGCCTATCTGCCGGGAGACGCCGCCGGTGTGATGATCGTTCTCGGCGACATGCCGGGTATCGCGTCCGACGACCTCGACAGGTTGATCGATACATTCCGCAAGGCCGGCGGCAATGCGGTGGTCCGTGCCTCGCATGACGGCAAGCGCGGCAACCCGGTGCTTTTGCCGCGCTCGCTGTTTCCGGCGATCGCCCATCTGGAAGGCGACACCGGTGCACGCCATCTGGTCGAGACCGAAGGGCTCGATGTCATCGATGTCGAGATCGGCGCGGCGGCGTCTGTCGATGTCGACACGCGCGAGGCGCTGGAAGGCGCTGGCGGCGTGCTGCAGGATTGACAAACCCAAGCCTAAAAACGCATGCCAGAGGGATGACTTCATCTTCCATGTTGGCGCTTTTACCCCCCTCTGGCCTGCCGGCCGTCTCCCCCTCAAGGGGGGAGATTGGCAGCTTTGACGGCAGCTCACGTCCCGAAACCTTGGAGATTGGCGAAAGCAGAAGGCGCATCCAATCTCCCCCCTTGAGGGGGAGATGGCCGGCAGGCCAGGGGGGGGCGTGCCGCGCTTTCCTCACGGCAATGCTTTTCTTGTTTTCTTCGGCCGCCAACGCCGACACGTTGTCCTTGAAACCCTTCAAGGACGATCTCTTCGCCTATCCGGCCACGCTGTCGTCCGACACCAACGGCGCCTACACCGTCATCGACTACCGCGAGATGCGCGATATCAACCAGCGTGACCAGGTGCCTGAGCGCCGGGTGAACGCCCAATACACCGACACCGGCGTCCGCAAGATGCAGCAGGATCTGTTGCTGAAAACCGATGCTGGCGATGTCAGGCATGTCGCCGTCGGAAGGACCGAGGGCGCCGGCATCATCGTGCTTTATCTGCACGGGCAGGGCGGCAGCCGCAAGCAAGGCGTCGACGACTTCACCTTCGGCGGCAATTTCAACCGGCTCAAGAACCTGATGGCCGGCAATGGCGGCCTCTACCTCAGCCCGGATTTTACCGATTTCGGCGACAAGGGAGCGACGCAGGTGACGGCGCTGATCGGTCATTATGCCGAACGGTCGCCAAGTGCGAAGATCTTCGTCGCCTGCGGCTCGATGGGCGGCGCGCTGTGCTGGAGGCTTGCCGCGCGCAAGGACATGGGCGGCCGCATCAGCGGCCTGCTGCTGCTCGGCTCGCTGTGGGATGAGAGCTTCTTCGCCAGCCCTGCTTTCAAGCGCCGTGTGCCGGTCTTTTTCGGCCAGGGCAGTCACGATGTGGTCTTCCCCGTGGCAAATCAGGAAGCATTCTTTCGCTCGATCCTGGCCAAATCGAAGACTTACCCGACCCATTTCGTTCGTTTCGAGACAGGCACCCATGGCACGCCGATCCGCATGACCGACTGGCGCGGCACGCTCAACTGGATGCTATCGAAGTCGCCCTGACAGGCGCTGCCTGCAAGCCCGTGTGACGCTCAAGGCGCGGTGTTGTAGTCGACGACAGTCTGCGGGTTTTGCTCGCCGTCATAGGACGCATCGACGTCGTACTGGACCAGCGAGAAATTGCCGTTGCGGAACAGATACGTCCCCGCGTCGGACGCGTCGCCGATGCCGCGCCACTTGTTGAACGTAGTGATCATCTGGGTGGCCTCGTCATAGTCGGAATTGACTGCCCAGCCCGACGTCTGGAAACCGACGATACTCATGCCCAGCAATTTGCCGTTGCTGTCATTGTTCTCGTAGCGGATGTCCATCTTGGGTTCGGCGAACTGCAATTGCTGCACGCCCGATACCTCGTCGGTCATGTAGTAGACCGAGCTTTCATTGTAGGCGGCGGCCGAGCAGGAAAAATGGAACAGTCGCGTCTCCTTGTCGGGATCGCCGGGCTGCGCATCCTTGTCCTTGTATTTGATCGAAAAAACGGTCGGCTCATTGGCGAGGAACTGCTTGTCGCACTGGTCGCCATAGGTTGCCAGAAAGGCCTTCTTGGCCTGTTCCAGTGCGGTGTCTTTCTTTGGCGGTGGCGGGCTATCGCCGCAGCTTGGCGGCAGCGCCTTCTCGAAATCGGCAGTGGAGGGCTTCAGTGCCCCTTTCTCGATGTGGATCGGATCGAAGGGTGGCTCCGCCTGGATCTGGGCATTCACCTGGCGCAGCGTATAGCACCCGGCAAAGACCTTTTCGCCGCCAGCCTTGTCCGTCGCGCGGATGGCGACGGGGACGTTGTAGAAAATGCTGCCAGCCGTGCCTTCGTCGGAAACCGTCCCGGTCTGGACTTCGACCTTGTCCGTCCCATCATAGCCCTTGACGAAACTATCGAAATCCTTTGCCGGCTTTGTATCGCCGAAATACCCCCATGCGCGGGCGAATTCGTGCCGGCTGATGGCGCTGTACAGCGAACGGACAACCGCATCGGCGCTCGACCGATCGTCGATATAGGGCGCTTCGGGGGCATCTTCGGCTGCCAATGTCGTTTGGCCGATCGGTGCAAGGGAGAGAAAGGCAGTCGCTGCGAAAAGGGCGCGTCTCATCGGGAACCTCCGCTCGATAAGAGGATTCTACGACGGCGATTGCGGCAACGTGGTGACGCAGCGTCGGCGGTCTTGAAAAATCCTGCGCGAAGGCGCTACGTGGCGTCCGCCGGCGTTCGGCCGGACAGGAGATTTGACGTGACGATATCGATGTATGAGGCATCCGTGCCGGTGTTTGCAGCCAGGCTGAAAGCGCTTTCCAATGTGCTGGCGACCGCCGAACAGAATGCGCTTGACCGCAAGATCGATCCGCAGGTGTTTTTGACCTCTCGGCTGGCGCCCGACATGTACGCTCTGACGCGGCAGGTGCAGATCGCCACCGATCACGCCAAGGGTGCGCCGTCCCGGCTCGCCGGGCGCGAAGTGCCGAGATACGAGGACAACGAGGCGAGTTTCGCCGATGTCCAGGCGCGCATCACGAAGACGCTGGACCTTCTGACGACCTTTTCGGCGGCAGAGTTCGATGGCTCCGACGACAAGATCATCGAGTTGAAACTTGGCGGACGCGAAAGCTCGATGCCCGGCCTGCAATATCTGTTGCATGTGGCCATGCCCAACTTCTATTTCCATCTTACCACGGCTTACGACATCCTTCGCCACAACGGCGTGCCGTTGGGCAAGGCGACGTTCCTGGGATCGCGCTAAGGAACTGAGTTTTTAGGTGTCCCGGACCGATCCGGGACATCCTGAACACCGCATGCAGCTAGCGAACGGACATTTCGCGGGCGATGCGGGGGAAGTCGGCCGGCTTGATCCCGATGTCGGCGCGGTCGGCATTGCTCATCGAATGAAGCAGCGCAAGCGCCGAGCGGTATCTCAGATGCTCCTGCGGCCGCGGCCGGGCGAACATTTCAGCGAAGAAACCCATGATTCAAGCCCCAAATTGGTCCTCCAGCGCTGCCAATATAGGTGAATCGTGACAATTGTGCAGTGCAGCATTCGCATACCTGCCATGTCTTGGCGATCTTTTCGCCATTTTCTGCAACCGGATGAAACTTTTGACTGATGCGCATCGTAGCCTCGAATGCTGGCTACATGGCCGGTTTTTCCTCGCCACTCCTGGCGAATTCCGGACTGCATGAAAATGCAGTCCGGCTTTTGTTTTTGGGATTGCGGTCAGTCAAGCGGTAGATGAGGCGACGGCTAAATTCGTTAAGATCGGTGCCATGCATTTTTAACGAGCCGGTTCTATGCTTCTATACCCGAATGGTCGGGCGAGGGGGAGGCTGACATCGCTACTGGCGCCAAGCGGGATTTCGCTTCGTTGCTCGACGACCTCTTCATCGCCCCCGACAAGAATGGCGAGGGCGAAGAGGCCGGCGCGCGTCCATCCATCCCGTTCGACTATCTTTCGGTGGCCGATGAACTCCATTCCGGCCGCATCAAGGTTTCCGCTGCCGAATATCGCGAGGCGGGCGCGGATCTGGCGACCGAATTCGCCGCCTTGCTCGATCATGCCAAGCTGGCTCTCGCCGGCGAAGAGCCAAAGCCCGAGGAGAAACTGCCGCCGATCGATCCCGAAGCCATCGCCGTGGAACTCGGCCTCAATCAGCCCAAGCAGGTCGCCGATTTCGGCCGCATGCGCCGCAGCTTTGCCTTTGCCAACCACCCCGACCGTGTCGCTCCGCATCTGCGCCAGCGCGCCATGATCCGCATGCAAGTGGCCAACATGCTGATCGACGAGGCCAAGCGCCGCGCGCTGGCCGGCGCTCGCCGCTAAACCTTTCGGGTTCACGCAAAAGTCGCTCTGGCCAGGCTTGGAGAGCGGCTCTGCTTTGCCTATAGATGCGGCTTCCTCCGCGCAGTCGCGCCAGCCTTCCTCCGGAGCCGAATTCCATGCACAAACGCCGTCTCGGTCGGACCGATCTCCTTGTTACCCAGATCTGCCTGGGCTCCATGACCTGGGGCCAGCAGAACACCGAGGCCGAAGGCCACGCCCAGATGGACCTGGCTTTCTCGCGCGGCGTCAATTTCATCGACACCGCCGAGCTCTATCCGATCCCGCCCAAGGCGGAGACGCAGGGACGGACCGAAAAGATCATCGGCAGCTGGATGAAAGCCAAGGGCAACCGTGACAAGGTAATCCTGGCCTCGAAGGTCGTCGGCCGCACGGCCAACAGCTGGTTTCGCGGCGACAGGCCGTCGCAACTGGTGCGCGCCGATATCTTTGACGCCATCGACAAGTCGCTGGCCAAGCTCGGCACCGACTATATCGACCTCTATCAGATCCACTGGCCGGAGCGGGATATCCCCTGGGGCGCCAACCCGACGCGCGTCGGCGCCGTGTCGCCGCGCGCCGATTCCGTCGGCGCACCGGCCGACGAAACGCCGGTCGCCGAGACGCTTGCCGTGTTCGACGAACTGGTGAAGGCAGGAAAGATACGCCATTTCGGCCTGTCGAACGAGAGTTCCTGGGGCGTGATGCGGTTCCTTGCCGAAGCCGACAAGGACATCGGCCCGCGCGTCGCGTCGATCCAGAACGCCTACAATCTCGTCAACCGCACCTTCGAGGTGAACCTCGCCGAGGTCTGCGAGCGCGAGCAAGTGTCGCTGCTGCCCTATTCGCCGCTGGCACAGGGATACCTGACTGGCAAATACGACCATGGCGCGCGGCCTCAGGGCTCGCGCACGCAGCTATTCAACCGCGGCCAGCGCTACGAGACGCCAGGTGCTGCCGAAGCACAACTTGAATACAATGAGCTGGCGCGCTCCTTTGACCTGGAGCCGGCACTGTTTGCCAATGCCTATGTCTCAAGCCGGCCGTTCGTAACCTCCAACATCGTCGGCGCAACGACGCTTTCGCAGCTCGACATGGCGCTGTCTTCCGTCGATGTCGTCTGGACCGAAGAAATGCAGAAGGCGGTGGATGCGATCCATCAGCGGGTCGGTAATCCCTGTCCTTGAACGGGGATTGGCCGCTGGCCGAATCCAATGATTACAATGGGAGAGGGCAACAATGAATTTTCCGATCGAGCTGGTCCGCGAAAGATTTCCCGCTCTCTCCCTGACCGACAAGGGCCGTCGCCGCATCTATCTCGACAATCCGGCCGGCACGCAGGTGCCGCAAGTCGTCGCAGACGCCGTGTCGCGCTGTCTTTTGACCACCAACGCCAACCTTGGCGGCTATTTCGAAACGACGATTGCCGCGCAGGCCGTCGTCGATGAGGCGCATCGGGCAATGGCCGATTTCCTTGGTGCGGCGAGCCCGGAAGAAATCATCATCGGCGCCAACATGACGACGCTGACCTATCACATGTCGCGCACGCTCGGTCGCACGATGAAGCCCGGCGACGAGATCATCCTCACCCGCATGGACCATGAGGGCAATGTGTCGCCCTGGCTGCAGCTGGCCGAGGATCTCGGCCTCGTCGTGCGCTGGCTGCCGTTCGACGAAAAGAGCTGGCAGGTCGAAGAGGCGACGCTCGCCGGGTTGCTATCCGACAGGACCCGGCTGGTCGCGTTGAACTATGCCAGCAACCTGACTGGTTCCATCAACCGGGTGAAGGCGCTGAGCGCCATCGCCAGGAACGCCGGCGCGCTGGTCTATGTCGATGCCGTGCAGTTCGCCCCGCACGGCCTGATCGACGTTCAGGAGCTCGGCTGCGATTTCTTGATCTGTTCGGCCTACAAATTCTTCGGCCCGCATATGGGCATTTTGTGGGGCCAGCATGATGTCATCGATGATCTGAAACCCTACAAGTGCCGCTGTTCATCCAACGGCCTGCCGGAGCGGTTCGAGCTGGGCACGCCGCAGATCGAACTGATGGCCGGCCTCACGGCCGCGGTCGATTACTTCGCCGACCTTGGCGCGGCAGCGGGCGAGGGTGGATCGCGAAGGCAGAAGATTGCCAAGGCGTTCGCGGTGTCGATCGCCTATGAAAACCCGCTGGCGCAACAGCTGATCGACGGTCTGTCCGATATCGAGGGTCTGACCATCCACGGCATCACCGATCCGAAGCGGATTGGCGAGCGCGTGCCGACGGTGTCCTTCACCGTCGACGGCATCGTGCCGGAGACGATCGTACGGCAGATGAACGCCGAGAACATCTTCCTGTGGTCGGGGCACAACTATGCCTGGGAGATCGTCCATCAACTCGGCATCCCGGCCGAGTATGGCGTCGTGCGCATCGGCATCGCTCACTACAACACATCTGCCGAAATCGACGAGACGCTGGAGAGCGTGCACCGGGTCATCGCCATGCTCAGGCAGCAGCGCTCCTGACACTGGCTTGAGTACTCACCGCATCTTGCCGCCGAAGCCGGTGAGGAACGCGGTGAGATTGTCGCCGAGTTCGTCGCAGAGGTAGCCGCCCTCCTGGACGATGACCGTCGGCAGGTCGAGCTTTGCGATGGCCTCGCCGATGCGCGAGAAACCCGGCGTCGTCACCGAAAGTCCGCCGAACGGATCGCCCTCGAACGCATCGAGCCCGAGCGCCACGACCAGCGCGTCGGGCGAAAAGGCACGGATGCGCTGGAACGCTACCTCGAGCGCTTCGAGAAACGCCGCGTCGGCGGATTTGCGTGGCAGCGGCAGGTTGAAATTGTAGCCGAGGCCTGGCCCTTCGCCGCGCTCGTCGGCATGGCCCCAGAAGAACGGGTAGAAACGCACGGGATCGGCATGCAGCGAGACGGTCAGCACATCCGGTCGTGCATAGAAGATGCCTTGCGTGCCGTTGCCGTGATGCAGGTCGACATCGAGGATCGCCACCCGTGCGGCCTGTTTACGCAGAGCCTGTGCGGCGACGGCCGAATTGTTGATGAAACAGAAGCCGCCGGCGACATCGGCAAAGGCGTGGTGACCGGGCGGGCGGGATAGCGCGTAGGCGGCCGGTACGCCTGACATCACCGCCTCGGCGGCTTCGACCGCGCTCCAGGCGCTCCACAGCGCGCTTTGCCATGTTTCCCCTGAGATAGGGCAGGCCGTGTCGGCCATGTGGTAGCCGGCCTGGCCGACTGCCGAGGCCGGGTAGGAGCCGTTGCGCGCGATCGGATGGATGTTGGGGATCACTTCGGCCGAAGCGCCCTCGATGCGCTGCCAGCGCGCGTAGATATGCTCGAGGAAATCCAGATATTCGGGCGTATGCACAGCCGCGACCGGACCGAGGCCATGGTTGCGAGGTCGCTCGATCGTGCAGCCAGCATATTTTGCGCCGGATAACAATCTCCCGACGCGCTCCGGCTTTTCCGGATTGGGCTGCGCCGCACCGCTTGACAGAAAGGCCTTGGGGTCGTGACGCTTCTGTTCCTCGGCATAGAAGGCTTTCATTCCGGATCCTCGTTCTGCGGCGCATCGGCGAAGGCAAAGAACGCCTCGCCAATGATTTTCTGGGTCTGCTCATAGCTCGACCAGGCAATGCCCAGCCTTTCGTAGAAGGTCTTGGCGCCTTCATTGTCGGTGTCGACCGACAGTCGGAGATAGACGCCGCCTTCTTTCCGGCACTGCGCCGCAACGTGCCGCAGCAGCCGCTCGCCGATCTTGCGCCCGCGAAAACGATCCTCGACATAGAGGTCCTGCACATAGACGCCAGGCCGCCCCATCCAGGTTGAAAAGATCGGAAAATGCAGGCAAAGCCCGGCAAATTCGCCGTCCACCTCGGCGATCAGGGTCGAGAAGGCGGGCTTTTCGCCGAAGCCATAGGTTCTGAGATCGTCCGGTGTCGAGATGATTTCCTCCGGCGCGCCGATATGGGTGCCGAGTTTCAGGATCGCCGCGTGGATCGTTTCGACGTCGTCGAGAGTGCCGAGTCGAAGGAGGATATTGGGCGGGGGGACAATCATCGGAGGTTCGGTGCCCAGGCACCCCCCTCTGTCCTGCCGGACATCTCCCCCGCAAGGGGGGAGATTGGCAGTTTTGATACTACCGCCCATCCTGCAACGTTGGAAGTTAGCGAAAGCCGAAATGACATCCGATCTCCCCCCTTGCGGGGGAGATGTCCGGCAGGACAGAGGGGGGTGCGAAGGAACGCAATCATTTCAGATTGTCTCCCTTTCAAACGCCAGCATCTCAAAACGCCACCCGGTCGCCGCCCTTGAGCGCCAGCATGTCGCGCGCTTCGGTGGGGGTTGCAACCTCCAGCGACAGCCCATCGAGAATGCCACGGATGCGGCGCACCTGATCGGCATTGGATTTCGCCAGCTGGCGGCCGTCATAGAGACTGTCCTCCAGCCCGACGCGGACATTGCCGCCCATGGCCGCGGCGATCGAGATCAGCGGCATCTGCTGGCGGCCGGCGGCCAGCACCGAGAACTGGTAGCTGTCGCCGAACAATTTGTCGGCGATCCGCTTCATGTGGACGAGATTGTCCGGGTCAGCGCCGATGCCGCCCAGAATGCCCAGCACGAACTGGATGAACAATGGGCCAGACACCAGCCCCCGGTCGCGGAAATGCGCCAATGAGTAGAGATGGCCGACATCGTAGCATTCGAATTCGAAGCGCGTGCCGCAGCCCTTGCCCAGTCTTTCCAGCACCCCTTCCATGTCGGCGAAGGTGTTCTTGAAGATCGTGTCGCGGGTGGCTTCCAGCAGCTTCGGTTCCCACTCGTGCTGCCATTCCCTCGGCTTGTCGAGCATCGGGAACAGCGCGAAATTCATCGAACCCATGTTGAGCGAGCACATTTCGGGTTCGGCTCTGAGCGGTGCCGCCAGCCGCTGGTCCAGGGTCATCAGCGACGAGCCGCCGGTGGTGATGTTGATCACTGCATCGGTCGCCTGTTTGATGCGCGGCAGGAACTGCATGTAGACGTCCGGATCGGCGGTCGGGCGGCCGTCACTCGGATCGCGGGCGTGCAGATGCAGGATCGAAGCACCGGCTTCGGCCGCCGCGATCGCCTCCGCTGCGATCTGGTCCGGCGTCACCGGCAGATAGGGCGACATCGACGGCGTGTGCACCGAGCCGGTGACAGCGCAGGTGACGATGACTTTTCTAGGCGCCATCTTTGTCGCCTCAGCCTTCGACCGGTAGGTCGAGTTCGGAGGCCAGAACGTCCAGCGAGTCGCCGATGATGGAGACGATCTCGCCGACCTGCTCCCTGGTGACGATCATCGGCGGCGCGACCATGAAATTGTCGCCGTCGACGCCGCCCTTGACCCTGCGGCCATAGATGATCAGCCCGCGCTCATAGGCGAGGTCGAGCAGCCGTTGCGTGGCTTTCTTGGTCTGGTCGATCGGCCTCAGCGTCTCGGGATCGGCAACCATCTGGGCGCCGGTGAGCAGGCCCTTGCCACGCATATCGGCGATGAACGGAAACCGCTTCGCCAGCCCCTTCAGCCCGTCCATCAGCACGTCGCCCATGGCGGCCGCATTGGCGATCAGGTCGAGCCGGTCCATTTCACCGAGCACGGCAAGCCCGGCGGCGCAGGCCAGCGGATTGCCAGCATAGGTGTGGCCGTGCTGGAAGCCGCCGGAGTCAAGCAGCGGCTGCACCAGCCGCATCGGGGCGGCGAGCGCGCCAAGCGGCGCATAGCCCGAACCCAGCCCCTTCGACAGCGCGACGATGTCGGGCTTGCAGTTCCAATGGTCGCCGCCGAGGAATTTGCCGGTGCGACCGGCGCCGCTCATCACCTCGTCGTGGATGAGCAGGATTCCGTAGCGGTCGCAGATCTCGCGGATGCGCGGATAGTAGCTGTCGGGCGCCACCAGGGCTGAGGTCGCCGCGCCACCGATCGGCTCCATGATGAAGGCCACCACGCTCTCAGGCCCTTCGGCCAGGATCTTTTCTTCCAGCATGTCGGCATAGCGGATGCCGCGCTGTTCCATCGAGAGATTGTCGCGGTCGCGCCAGGCGTTCGGCGCCGGCACGGTCGGCATCACCCGCATCATCGGCTCGAACGTTTCGGCCAGCGCATCGTCGCCGGTGATCGAGAGCGAACCCAGCGTGCCGCCATGATAGGAGGGGAAGCGCGTGATCACCTTCCAGCGGCTGGCCTGTCCGGTGGCAACGGCCCATTGCCGCGCCAGCTTGATGCAGGATTCCGTCGCCTCCGAGCCGCCCGAGACGAAGAAGATGCGGTCCATGCCTTCCGGCAGCTTGCCGGCCAGTTCGCGTGCCAACTCCTCGGCCGGCTCGTTCTCGAAATGCAGCCGATAGGCGAAGGTGGCGCGGTCCATCTGCCGCTTCATGGCATCCAGCACATTGCGGTTAGAATGGCCGATATTGGCGACCATCGGGCCGCTCGAGCCGTCGATGAAGCGGCGGCCATCCTGCGTCCACATATAAATGCCCTCGGCGCGGTCGATCAGCGGCCGGCGCAGGCTGGACAAATAGAACAGATGCGACTCTCGCCGGGCATCGGTGTCTTGCGTGGCGGTCTGGACTTTCGACATGTCAGGACTTTCCGAGGTAACGATCGAGGACATTCTTGGTGACGCGTTCGACCATCGGGTCCTGTCTTAGCAGGCCGGCGACCCATTCGCAGCTTCCGGCGTGGAACACCTCGCCCTTGCCACGCGGGAAATTGACGATCATGCCGTTGCCGCGTTTGACTTTTTCCAGATTGGCGTCGCTCGCCTCGCCGAACAGCGTCTCGGCGGTGAAGCGGCCATCCTCGTCGGTGAGGAATTGGTCCTCGATCGGGATGTCGGCACTTTCCTCGACCTGGGATGCCATGCCGACGGCGAGAACCTGCAGGCCGTCTGGCGCGCCGCTGGTGGCGGTCGGGTAGGGCAGGCCGCCGCGTACCTCGAAGTCGAGCCCATCGACTTCATAGCCATAGACGTGGCTGTCGGAGCCCAGCAGGTCACCATAATAGATGCCGGTGCCGGCAAAGGCCCAGTGCTCCGGCCGGTAGACCGGAAAGCCACGCACGCCGCGCGGCGCGCAACCGCCCCAACCGGTATAAACCCCGCGCGTGGCGTTGAGCCCGAAGGTCGCCGAACCCGGCCGGCCGATTTCCGGCGCTTCCCAGGAGTTGGTGGCGCGGGTGATGTCGCCGCCTGGGAGATAGGCGGGGTCTTCGGCACGCGCGCGATATTTGTAGCAGACCTGCCGGCGGGCCTCGTCTTCCAGCCGCGTCTGCCACATGAAATTGCCGGCAAAGCGCGCCGCATGGCCGCCGCGCTCGACATAGGCGTCGACGGCATCGCGCATTTCCCAGGTCCAGTATTCGTCATGGCCGACGAAGACGGCACAGTCGTAGCCGTCGAGAATTTCGGGCGAAAAATGCAGATCGTGCTGGCTGATGAGATCGACGCCATAGCCGGCCCGTTCGGCGAAGCGGAAGAAATGGCTGTCATAGCTGGCCCAGCCCGACGAGGCGTATTTCTTCGAATGGCCGGTGGCGAGCGCCCATTCCATATGCGGATAACGCGGCACCGTCTTCGGCGGCACGGCGACTTCCAGCGGCACGCGCGGCGCATCCTTCGGCAGCACGACGAAGCCGCGGCACCAGGGGCGTTGCGTCGACACGATGGGCGAATACTGGTTGCGGTCCGGCCCGGTGATGCCCTGGTAATGGTTGGAGCCGCCCCAGGTGTTGTAGGCCAGCCATGTGCCTGTCGCAGCCACCTGCAGCACACGGCCGGGTTTACGGCCCGGCTGTGGGCTGACGATAAAAACATGGTGGCATTGGATCGGCTTGCCGTCGCGCCCGTCGGCGGTCAGCGTGACCCGATAGGCACCGGACGGCCAGTCCGCCCCGACGCGAAATTCGAAGGATACGTCCCAGCCGCAGCCTTCAACCGAACACTGGTCAGGTGTGTCCTGCCGGCGTGCCGCGATGCCCGATTTTTCGAACGCTTTGGTCTCGCTGCCGCCATCCCGGGTGATTGTCATGCCGAAGTTCGGAGCTGTCGAACTGACATGCAACGCCACCGTTTCGCCGGCGCGATAGGAAAAGCGGTCGCTGTAGCACCAGATCTCGCCGCGCTCGCCATCCATCCCCGGCCATTCGTAGTAATGGCCACGCACCGCGTGGCGGCGCTGCTCCGGCGTCAGTCCGAAATCGGGGAATTCGGTCGGCAGATGGGTCATGAACACCTGAAAGGTCGAAGGCCGCCATTTCGGCGATCTGCTGTCGTTGCGTCAAATGGAAACGATCGGACCAGCATTCGTTAGCCGCACCCTTGGCCGCCTCCATCAAACGGACTATCTCAGGGCAGGCGGCGTTTCCGCCACGGGGGTCGGAATGCTCAGAGTGCAAAAGGTCAAAGTCGACGAGATCTACGTGCCGACAGCGCGCAAGAAGACGCTGCATCCCGAGACCGTCCGCCATCTGGCCGAGGACATTCTGGAAAACGGCATGAAGACGCCGATCCAGGTCCGCCATGACGGCAAACGCCACATCCTCGTCGAAGGCCTGCACCGGCTGGAAGCGGCAAAGTGGCTCGGCGAGACCGAAATCGAGGCTTATCTGGTGCAAGCCAAGCGCCACTGACACTTCCTTCGTTCCCCACGGACCGACGCGGAGCAGGGACGTCATCGCAAAATTTTCGTGGACGATGTCGGTTTGCGGTTCATCGGCTCGTCCTTGGGACGGAAGCCAGATCAAACGCAGGACGCCCTTATGACCACCAAGCTCGACACCGCCCCCACCAACGACCGTGAAGTGGTTCTTGCCCGCATCATCGATGCGCCGCGTGAGAACGTCTATCGCTGCTGGACCGATCCGAAACTGATCACGCGCTGGTTCTCGCCAAAGCCGTGGACGACGCCGCGCGCCGAGATGGATGTGCGCACCGGCGGCTCGAGCCTTGTCGTCATGGCTAGCCCGGACGGTAACGAATTCCCCAACCCGGGAATCTTCCTCGAAGTCGTTCCCGGCAGGAAGATCGTCTTCACCGACGCCTACACAGAGGCTTGGCAGCCTTCGGAAAAGCCGTTCATGACCGTCGTGCTGACCTTCGAGGACGAGGGCAACGGCAAGACGCGCTACATCGCTCGGGTCAGGCACTGGAGCGTCGCCGACCGCGAACAGCATGAGAAGATGGGTTTCCACGAGGGTTGGGGACAGTGCGCCGACCAGCTCGAAGAACTCGCCAAAACGCTTTGATCCGCATGACGCTCTGATACCGGCAGGACGAGAGGAGATCGATATGTCCAAAACCCTGTTTTTCGCCATTTTTGCTTCGGCCGCAGCACTGCTTGCCTGCCCGGGCACCACCAATGCGGAGGAGACAAAACCCGCCATGACGACTGAGACGAACGCACTGCCGAAGCCGGAAAAGTCTGGCCTGCTGCCGATCGACGGCCTGAATTATTATTATGCCATCTATGGCAAGGGCGAGCCGCTGCTTCTGCTGCATGGCGGTCTCGGCACCACGGATATGTTCGCGCCGATCCTGCCGAAACTTGCCGAAAACCGCACCGTCATCGGCGTCGACCTGCAGGGTCACGGTCGCACCGCGCTGGGTGACCGACCATTCACCGTGGAAGCGATGGGCGACGACATGGCCGCCATCGTCAAGGCGCTCGGTTACGACCAGGTCGATGTCATGGGCTATTCGCTGGGCGGCGGCGTCGCCTTCCGCATGGCCGGCCAGCATCCCGAAGCGGTGCGCCGCCTCGTCCTGGTATCGACCGGCTACGCCACGGACGGCTTCTATGACGAGATGCGTCCCCAGCAGGCACAGGTGAGCGCGGCTGCGGCTGAGTTCATGAAGGACACGCCGATGTACAAATCCTACGTCGCGGTGGCGCCGCATCCGGAGGAGTTCCCGAAGCTCCTCGATGCGCTGGGCGGCTTCATGCGTCAGAACCGCGATTACTCGGCCGACGTCGCCAAGCTGAAGATGCCTGTCATGCTGGTCTATGGCGACAGCGATATGTACAAGCCCGAGCACGAGATCAAGTTTTATCAGATGCTCGGCGGCGGGCTGAAGGACGCCGGCTGGATGCGCGAGAACCTGTCGCAGAACCGCCTGGCGATCCTGCCCAACCGCACCCACTACGACACTTTCTTCGCCCCCGAACTCACGGCCGCCGCGCTGCCGTTCCTCAACGGCCAGACCAAGGTCAAAACCTGGGACGAGGTCGTCGGCGAAACGGAGTGAACGCCAAGGCCGCCGGTTGTTGGCTGGCAGCCGGCGGATCGTCATGCGGCCGCCATGACGGCTTTCGGCGTCATGACTTCAGCCCCACTCGCATCAGCATAAGCGATGACGTTGCATCAAAGCTTTTCAATTGACCCAATCGGCCGCGCCGATACCTTGCGCGCCTATTCTCCCCCACCAGTGGATCGATCCGGACAATGGCAAGATATGACGGCGGATGCCTGTGCAAGGCGGTGCGCTACCGCGCGGACGCGGCCCCCATCAACGAACGCGTCTGCCACTGCCGGGTTTGCCAGAAGGCGATCGGCGCCGCCTTCAACGCACGCGTCCTGTTTCGCATCGACGACGTGACGATCGACGGGCCGCTGGCGACCATAAACTCTTCGCCGGATCTCAAGCGCGGCTTTTGCCCGAGCTGCGGCACGACGATGTTTTCCCGGCGTGATTCCGCTGATATCATCGGCATCACCACCGGTTCGCTCGACGATCCCACGGTTTTCAAGCCGCAAATGCATATTTTCACCGCCTCGAAGCAGCCCTGGGTGGTGCTCGATGACAGCCTGCCGAAATACGAAGGCGCCCCTCCGCCAGGCTAATTTTCCCTTTTCCCTTTGTTGTGGAAGAAGGTGGATCGACGCGCTACGCCAGCGAGAAGGAAGAACGCAACCATGGCCAAAATTTAATCCAAATCGACACGAGATAGCCGGCAAAGCGTCATTGGCGGGCCATCATTGTCTCCCTATTTATGGGTCGCGGGTACGGCATTCGAGGAGACGACGGATGAACGACAGCATCAGCACCCTGGACGAGCTTTTGAGCGATCCGATGGTCCTGCTTGTGATGGAGCGCGATCGTGTGCGCCCCGAACAGGTGCGCATGCTGCTCGAACGGGCTCGCCGGCCTTCGACCGATGAGCCCGAAGTGCCGCCGGCGCATGTGATCGCCAGGACATGCCAGAAACTCTGGCTCTGCCCGTAGTCGCTTTGCGATTTTCCCTGTGTATCTCAAGCCGGCTCCAAGGTGGGCCGGTTTTCGAACGGCGTGCACTTCGGCACGCCAGCTTACAAATCCGTAAATTGATTATCCGGCCCATGACGATAAGGCTTGTCGGGGATTGACCGGTGGTCGGTCCACGCAACTCTGATCTCTCATGCACGGAATTCGATTTTGGCCGACATCTGCACACAAGGCCTGGACACGGGCTTCGTCGGGCTGGGGTTCGCCAAGGTGGCGTTCCTCGGCGTGGTGCAAGGCATCACCGAACTGTTGCCGATTTCCTCGACCGCCCATATGCGCATCGTGCCGGCCGTGCTCGGCTGGCAGGATCCTGGCTCCGCCTTCTCCGCCGCCATGCAACTCGCGGCTCTTGCCGCGGTGGTCAGCTATTTCTGGAGTGATGTCAGGAATATCCTGTTTGGTTCGTTCGACGCTCTGGCGCGACGCGATTTCGCCGACCGGCATTTCAAGCTGGCGCTCTGGATCGTGCTGGCGACGATCCCGATCGTCATCGCCGGCGTGGCGCTGTCGGGCGTGCTCAACGCCTGCAATTCGCCGCTACGCAGCCTAACGGTGATCGGCTGGGCCTGCATCGCAATGGCGATCTTGCTGGCGCTGGCCGAGATCTTTGCCCGTCACCGGCGCAGCATGGGCGGTGCGTCGCTGACCGATGCGCTGCTCGTCGGTGTTGCCCAGATCGGCGCGCTTGTCCCCGGCGTCTCGCGCTCGGGCTCGACCCTGACGGCGGCACTGGGGCTCGGCTTCAAGCGGGCCGAGGCGGCGCGCTTCTCGTTCCTGCTCGGGTTGCCGGCGATTGCACTCGCCGGCCTTAAGGAACTCTGGGAACTGCACAAGGTCCATCTCGACGCCCATGGGTGGTCGGTCCTTGCCGTCGGGCTGGTCGTCGCCTCGATCTCCGCCTTCTTCGCCATATGGGGGCTGATGCACGTGCTGGAGCGTTTCTCGGCCTGGCCGTTCGTCATTTATCGCGGCCTGCTCGGTGTCGTCCTGCTGCTGGGCGTGGCGATGGGATGGCTCGTCTAAGGCAAGTTCCACAGTATCGCTTGAAACGGGCTATATCCGTACCGGACCTCGAACTTCGATTCCGGTACGCACATGGATTTTTTGACCCTCCTGCAATCACTGCCGTTGCTGCTGGCGTTGGCCAAGGGCGCACTGCCGTCGGTGGCGGCATTTGGCCAGTGGGCCGCTTCACTGCCGCCATGCCGGGACTTCACCTTCGAGGCGACCAGCTATCTCGTTTGCGAGGTCGATCCGAAACGATACCAGCTCGAGCTGTTCTGGAAGGATGCGGCGGGCAAGCCGTTTCAGTCGCTGCACAATCTGCATGCCGCGCAACAGGCGATCGGGCGCACGATGGTGTTCGGCATCAATGCCGGCATGTATCACCCTAACCTCGCGCCGGTCGGCCTCTATGTCGAGCGTGGCCAGGAGATGGCCTCGGTGAAAACGGGATCGGGAAGCGGCAATTTTTCCCTGCAGCCGAACGGCATTTTCTACCTGCGCGACGGCAAGGCCGCGGTCCGTGCCACCAGGGATTTCGTGAAAAGGCGCCCGACCGTCGACTATGCGACGCAATCGGGGCCGATGCTGGTGATCGACGGCAAGCTGCATCCAAAATTCCAGGCTGACGGCACTTCGCGGAAAACCCGCGACGGTGTCGGGGTGCGAAAGGACGGCGTCGCGGTCTTTGCGATTTCGAACGGCACAGTGACCTTCCATGCCTTCGCCCGGCTTTTCCGCGACGCGCTTGGCTGCGACAACGCGCTGTTCCTCGACGGCACGATATCAAGCTTGTTTGCGCCTGCCATCGGCCGCAAAGACGACTACTGGAATCTCGGGCCGATGATCGGCGTTTTCAGGAAATCCTAGCCGGTTTTCCACCGCGCTTACCCACACGCGGTATGGGCGAAAAAAATTGATTCAAACTTTATTGGTAATTTCTCATTCATAACTGATCCGGTTTGTCCGTCGGCTGTCGTTTTGCCCTCGGTCTGTTGTGTTTTGAGTACAGGTCCAGATGCGGATTCCGGGCGTCGTCAGTTTTTTGATCGCATCGCTATGCCTTGCCGGCTGCTCTTCAACGGCCGGCGTCGACGCGCTGGATTTGCAGAAACCGTCCAACGAGACCACCAGTTCCGTGATTCGGCCGCCGGCACCGATCGCCGCTGCTCCGGCGGCAAGGGGCAACAGGGCGGCAAGGGCCGAATTGGCCCCCATGTCTGACAACGGTCCGAGGCGCCCGTTTGGTTTGGCGGAGGAGGAAGAGACGGGGGTGTTTGCCGCACCTGATGTGCCTGATCCCCAAGTGCCTGATGTCGGCGGGTTGCCGGTCGAGCCGGCAGCCTTGGTGTCGCCGCCCAAGCTGTTGACCCGCGCGGCACCGGCCATGCTTGCCGGGCCGCTCACCCGTTACGGTTTTCGTGATGCCAAGCCTATCAATTTCGGCAAGGCTTCGCCTCGCCGCCTTGCAGTGCACGGCGTCGACGTCTCGCGTTGGCAAGGCAACGTGAATTGGGACAAGCTGCGCGCCCAGGGCGCCAACTTCGCCTACATCAAGGCGACCGACGGTGGCGACCACCTCGATCCGATGTTCATGAAAAACTGGCGCAACGCCGACGCCGCCGGCTTGAAGCGCGGCGCCTATCATTTCTTCTACTGGTGCCGCACGGCCGGCGAGCAGGCGGACTGGTTCATCCGCAACGTGCCCAGGGTCGAAGGCGCACTGCCGCCGGTGATAGACGTCGAGTGGAACGGCGAGTCCAGCTGCAAGCGCCGGCCGTCGCGCGAAAAGGTGCTGGAAAAGATGCAGGTGTTCATGGACAAGCTGGAGCGCCATTACGGCCAGCGTCCCATCATCTACACCGCGCCCGATTTCTACCGCGACAATCTCAGGGGCGAATTCCTCGACTATCCGTTCTGGCTGCGTGCCGTGGCCCAGCATCCGTCAAAGGTCTATCCCGGCCGCAAATGGCTCTTCTGGCAGTATTCCGGCTCCGGCCTGTCGCACGGCGTCACCGGCCGTATAGACCTCAATGTCTTCCATGGCGACGAACGGCAATGGCGCGCCTGGGCCGGCGGCCGGCAGACGGTAGCCGACGCCAACTGAGACAGTCGTCAGTCCCGGCGCGCTTCGCTCTGCCTGATGCCCGCGGTCTGGGCAAGCGCGATATCGGACTGCTCGATGGACACGCTTCCGCCGGCAGCATTCGCTGAGGAAAGTGTCCGGCCCTTTGACCGACATGGACGCATGGGAGGGAAAGATGGGTGTGTCATCGGAGGCTCTGGCGCAGAGCCGTCAAACGATCAGCGCTTACGAGGATTATGCGGAACAATATGATGCCATCGTGCGCCATGTTCCCAATGAGAGAGAGCAGGCATCGCTGAAGCGCCTGGTGGCAATCGCCGGTGCAGGCGGCCGGATTTTGGAAGTCGGATCCGGAGCTGGATACGACGCGGATTTTCTGGAGACTTTGGGCGTCAAAGTCCGGCGCACCGACGCAACCAAGCGGTTTCTGGAACTGCAGGCCGCGCGTGGCAAGCATGGCGAGTTGCTCGATCTCATCACCGATGATCTCGGCGGCCCCTACGACGCAGTCCTGGCCCTATGCGTCCTCATCCATGTGC
This sequence comes from Mesorhizobium sp. M1342, assembly GCF_040317955.1. Classification (NCBI taxonomy): domain Bacteria; kingdom Pseudomonadati; phylum Pseudomonadota; class Alphaproteobacteria; order Hyphomicrobiales; family Phyllobacteriaceae; genus Mesorhizobium; species Mesorhizobium sp. M1342. Next base: position 94,189 of record NZ_JAMYLI010000004.1, read on the forward strand.
CTCGCGACGAGACCGACCAGGTACTTGCCAAGATAGCCGGGTCGCTGCGGCCGGGCGGCGCCTTCCTCGTCTCGATGCGCAATGGCGACGGCGAGACATCAGGCGAATATCACATGGTCTACTGGCGCAGGGACGACTTCGCGGCCCGTCTCGAAGGCGCCGGGCTCGTCCTCATCAGGGACGATTTCAACGTCGGCCGCGATAGCGAAGAATGGAACACGTTCCTGGCCGTCAAGCCTGCATGACCCGCCGAACGCTGTCGCTGTTTGCGCTGCTCAGCCTTTTCAGATTTCGCGAATAAGCAAGACATTGCCGCAGCCTTGCTGTCTATGTGAAGTTCCTGCACTCCTGGGGGAGACGAGTTGGAACTCAAGATCATGCTTGTCGGCTTTGCCTGCGTGGTCGCGGGCGCGCTGTCGTTCATCACCTTCATGAAATGGCGAGAGGTGAAAGCGCTCAGCCGCTGGCTGCCGGCGCCGGGAAAGATCATTTCCTCGCGCGTCGAGGCACGTGAAGTGAGAAACTCGGGCGTTGGCTCGGACAGCAGCGATACCACCGAAATGCGGAATTTTCCGGCGATCACCTTCGAATACAAGGTCGGCGGCAAGAAATTTCAAAGCTCGCGCCACAGCGTGAAGGAGAATTTGGGGAATTTCGAAGTCGCTGAAACCCTTGCCCAGTTTCCCCGCGGCGCGGAGGTGACTGTCTTCTACAATCCGGCCGATCCGAGCAAAGCGGTGATCGAGCGCACACTGCCGGACGGCGCCTTCAAGTTCATGGTCCAACTTTCGGCAGGATTGGTGATCGGGGCGGTTGTGCTGGTGTTTTCCGTCGGCGGTGTTCTGGAAGCGATCGGGCCGCATTTGCCCAAGCCGCAGAATCTCGGTGCCGCGGCGTTGCTGCTTTTTATGGGCTTGTTCATCCTGCGCATGGGTTTTGCCCAGAAATCGTTGGCCGAACAGGCGGCAAAATGGCCGATCGCGGCCGGCCGCATCGAAACCTCAGGCCTGCAGGCGCTCCGAAACCATTCAGGCTATGGTCGCTGGCGCACCGTCTTCAAATCCCGCATCGTCTACTCCTATGGCGTCGCCGGCAAGCGCTACAGCGCCGATCGTGTGACCTTCGGCGCCACCGTGACCGCCTCGCTGCCCGGCCTCGTCGGCGGCCAGGCACGGCAATATGTCGAAGGTAGCAAGGTCGACGTTCACTATGACCCCGTCAACCCCGGCTCAGCGGTGCTCGAATGCCGGGTCCGGGGGCTTGGGCTGCTATGGATCTGCTCGGCAGGCTTTCTCGGCGGCGCCGCCTTTCTGCTCGGGCTGGTATGACACTGGTCAGGCGGATTCGGTCACGGCGCCGATCCGCCGGTAGACGAATGGTTCTTCTCTCGAAGGAATTGTGGCAATGCGCTTGGCTTCGTCGATCAGCATTGCCATGCGAGCATGGATCGGCGATTTCGCGCAAGCCGGGTCCGTTGCGGCGGCATCGCCGGCGATCGCCATCGCCTGGCAGCGGCAGCCGCCCCAGTCGATCTCGCGCCGCTCACAGCCGCGGCACGGCTCCTGCATCCAGTCCGTACCGCGAAAGGCATTGAACCCCGGTGAATCGGCCCAGATCGAGGACAGTCTGCGTGGTTCGAAACGCTCGAAGCTGAGAGACGGGATCGTCTGTGCGGCATGACAGGGCAGTACGGTGCCGTCAGGCGTCACCATGAAGGCGTCACGCGCCCAGCCGCCCATGCACGGCTTGGGATAGATCGCAAAATAGTCCGGCGTCACAAAATCGATGTTGATGATGCCGGCCAACCGCTCCTGTGCCTCCGCGACGATCTCCGCCTGCCTGTCGACCGCTTCACGCTCGGGCATCAGTTGGTCGCGATTGGTCAACGCCCAGCCGGCATACTGCACATTGGCGATCTCGAGCCTCTCCGCGCCCAGCGAAAGGGCGAGATCGATGAATTCCGGCACTTCCTCGATGTTATGGCGATGGATCGGCGCGTTGATGGTAAGAGGCAGACCGGCAGCGCGCGCGCGGCGTGCCGTCTCCAGCTTCTTTTCGTGAGCGCCCTTGTGGTTGCCGATGCGATCGGTGGTCGCCGGCCGCGCACCCTGAAAGCTCAGTTGCAGATGGTCGAGACCGGCTTCGGCAAATGCCTCGATACGGCCCTCGACGATGCCAACGCCCGCGGTAATCAGATTGGTGTAGACGCCGCGCCCCGCAAGCCCGGCGATCAATTGCTCGAGGTCGCGGCGCAGTGTCGGCTCGCCGCCGGACAGATGCACCTGCAGCACTCCGAGATCGGCTGCCTCCGAGAACAGAGCGAGCCAGGTCTCTGTGTCGAGTTCGCGATTGGCCTTCAGCAGTTCGAGCGGATTGGAGCAATAAGGGCATTGCAGCGGGCAGCGATGCGTCAGTTCCGCCAGCATGCCGATTGGAGGGAGGAGGGGCGTGCTCATAGCCTCACCAGCAGCTTGTCCGACCATTCCTGCAGGAAGGCGATGACGTCGGTCGCCACGGCCTCCTGTTCAGCCTCATAATCCGCGGCAAGGCCGGCAATGATGTCACCTGCCGTTGCCCGTCCATCGCAGCGGCGCAATATGTCGAGACTGACATCGTTCGGCCAGAATATCTTTTCCGGTGAAAGCACGGCGAATGCCTGCCGCACGGAATCGTACTGTATGCGCACGTGCTTCGGCAGCGAAGGTACCGACCGCAGCGACACCACGGCTCTTTCGCGCAGCGCCATCATAGGGCTGCCTCAGGCTGGAAGGCGCCGGGCGGTATGTTTCCCTGCTCGCCATAGGCGTGTTGAAGCGCATCAAGCATGGCCCAGAGTATATCGCATTTGAACACCAGTGCATCGATTGCCTGCTGCTGGCGCTCCGCCGTATCGGCGTGGCTGAGCACGTAGGCGAGGGCGAAGTCGGCGTCACGCGAGGCCTGTTCGGGCCGTTGCCTGAAATAGGCCAGCGTATCCTCGGTGATGTAGTCGTATTTGGCCAGCATTGCCGGCACCCGCTCGCCGATGATGAGTGGCGAGAACATCTCGGTCAGCGACGACGCGACCGCCTCGAACAGCGTCCGGTTTGTACAAAAGGAAAGGTAAGCGCCCACCGCGAAGCGCGTCGCCGGCAGCGCCAGCCTTTGGCTCTTCACGGCCTCGGCGTCCAGGCCGAGCGAAGTTGCCAGATGCAGCCAGCGCGCGATGCCGCCGCTCCAGCCGTCCTCGCCGTCATGGTCTTCGATCCGCTTGCGCCAAGCGGCGCGAAACGCCGGATCCTCGGCATGCACGAGGATCATGGCATCCTTGCGCGGGATGACCGCCTGATAGCAATAGCGGTTCAGCGCCCAGGCCTTCATCTCGGCCTTTGACAACGCGCCGCTGGTCATCCTGTGGTGAAAGGGATGGCGATTGTGATAGCGCTCGGCGCCAACCTGCCTCAATACGGCTTCGAGAGCGCTCGTGGAGAGTCCGCCTTTGGCTGCATCGCGGAAGTCGCTCAAAATTCCATCTCCATACCGTCGCTTGCGATTTCCCAGCCTGCCGCCTTGACCGCCGCGTGCTCGGCGGAATTCTCGTCAAGGATGGGATTGGTGTTGTTGATGTGGACGAACACACGGCGGCTAACCTTCACATCGGCCAAGCCGGCGATCGAACCCAATTCTCCCGAGATCGCCAGATGCCCCATGCGCGCGCCGGTTTTCTGACCGACGCCGGCGACGATCATCTCCTCGTCGGTATAGACCGTGCCGTCGAACAGAAGACAGGCGGCATCGGCGAGACGCGCGCGTAAGCGCGCATCGATGCGCGCGCAGCCCGGAATATAGAAGACGGAGCCGCGGCTGCCGATGCCGGCGATCCGGACTCCGATCGTATCACCTGCGTCGGAGCTGAAATTGGCATCCGGATGGTCTCTATCCTCCAGATAGAGTGCTATCTTCCCGGGCACCGGAAAGGGCTCGATCATCACGCCGGTCTCGCGGCTTTCTGCATCGCAGATGGCCAATTCTTTCGTCGGCGGCAGGATGCGCCGCGGCACAAGCGCTGGATCGAGAACGTTGAAAATCGAATTCGCCTCCAGCGTCGCCAGAACCTGCGCCGTTGCATAGATGGCGAAAGGCTGCCGTTCGCGCAGGCTGAGCAGTCCGGCGATATGATCGACATCGGCATTGGTCAGCACCACCGCGCGAATAGGCGTCGAGCGCAGCGGCGCATCGCCCGCAGGCTGCAGTTCAGGTGTTGCAGCGATTTGTTGGCGAATGTCGGGCGAGGCATTGAAAAGAACCCAGCCGAACCCGTCCGCAGAGGCGGCGACACTTGACTGGGTTCGTGAATGTACGCCGGCCATGCCGGTGCGAGCCGCACGACTCAGACGGTAGTTGCAGTTCCATTGCGGAAAGCCGCCGCCCGCCGCCGATCCGATGATCTTTAAATGCATGAAAATGCCCGCGCGGCGGCTTCTCTGACCTGCAGGCAATTTGCAGTCACAAAAAACGCTTCGCACGCTTTGCGTGCGTCAAAATCTTTCACGAAAATCCCATGCGGCGAGGGGATGCGCGCCCCTGTCGCCAGGGACGCGCACCTCTGCGGCCTACTTCTTGGGAGTAATTTCAGCAGGCAGATACCGTGAAATTTCGAAGCCAGCGGCAACCTGACACATGGTCGGTTTTTTCCAGTTCTTCTTCATGACATTTCTCCTCTTATACCAGCCCGAAGGGACCGATCCTGTCGTTAGCCAACCATTGCAGGGCACCGACGCAATGGCTCGTCCATCAAGTCTCAAAATGGACAAATGAAACAATAGGTTTTGAAAAATTGAAAACAAACTATCGAGAATAATTGCAGTCCTTACTTCAATTGGTCGTGGCGTAGGGTTTTTTCTCCTCCAGTGGCAGGTTTGCATCTTCCCACCCATCAGCGCCAAGCGGATACCAGATTACTGAACTGTAGCCCCACTCGACGGCGCGTTTCGCCGCATTCCACGACATCCAGCAATTCGTCATGCAGTAGAACAGAATCGCGCGCGACTTGTCCGTCCCGGCCTTGGCCGTGAGGCCTCGGCGAAAATAGCTGGCGGTCTCCTGCGAAATAGCGCCGTATCCCACATTGGCCAGCCATGTGCTGCCTGGAATGTCCTTTCTGACCTTGTCCCTCCATATGGTTCCTGCCGGCAAATTGGCCGGCTTGGGCGTGTCCGGCATCACGTCGAAGAAGATCGCCTTTTTCGCTCGCCACAGCGCTTCCGCTTCCACCGTCGTCACCACCCTCGCGCCTTGCAGCGTCCGCGGCACCGGCGCCCGATAGTCGTCCATCCGGAAACCGCTGGGTTCGACGACATCGCCGGCCCATGTCGGCTCGGTCAGACCCAGAAGGCTCGCGGCGACCAGCAAGAAAATAGTCTCCCTTCCATTCATTGGGTAATCAGGTTGTCGTGTTCGTCGATCAGCGGCACGTTGTAGCTCAGCAGGATCCTGGTGATCTCAGCCTGGTTTTCCCTGATCACCCGGTTGAGCGTCCGCTTCCATTCCTGGTCGGACGGACGTACGCCCATGGTGATGCGGTAAGACATGCGCGAGCCGGTTTTTTCCTTCACCAGTGGAACGATCGTCACATCAGCTCCGAGTTCCCTTGCATAGTAACCTGCCATCGGTCCCCACAGCACCGCCGCATCGATCTTGTGTGCCAGCATGTCCTTGATCATGACCTCTCCCATGGATGGGGTGACGCGCGTATCCACCGCAAGCGGATAGATCTTGGCGGTCCGCAGAAGCTTGTTGGCGGCCATGTTGGCGGTTGGCGGCGTGCTTTCAACGACGCCGATCGTCTTGCCCGTGAGTCTGGGATCCTCGATCGTTTCCACACCTTCCATATCGTGGCTTTTTGGATGCACCAGCACATAGGCGGAGCGATAGTAGGCGTTGGTGTTCTGCACCAGCTCATCGCCTTGGGCATAGCCCATGATGATGTCGCATCGGTTGGCCCCCAACGTATTGCGCACGAAGCCGGTGATCGTGGGAAACCAGGTGTAGGAGACGGACTTGCGCCCGGTTTTCGCGGCAACCAGCTCGGCCAGCTTGTTTTCGAAGCCTTCGCCGCTCTTGTCGGTGAAGGGCATATTCGAGGGATCGGCGCAGACGCGCAGAATGTCGGGATCGACCAGTTCTCCCGCCGCGCCAAGGCCGGCGCTTTGCGCATGCGCGTTCGACGGCAGCAAGGCGAGTGTGCCGAGGATCGGCAGAACGACGCGCAGCTTCAATGCATCGCGGCCAATCATGTCATCCACCCATGCAGGATGCTTCGGCATCCTTCGCCGCCTGGGCCTTGTCTTCGTGCTTGGGCGGCCGTCCGCGGGGGGCCGCGCCATCTGCGCGCGCGCGCAGGTAGACGTAGAGGTCGTCCATGTAGCAATAGACATTCTTGTTGTCGCCAAAGGCAGGCATGACGTTTTCCTTGCCGCCGCCGACATTCTTGCGGCCTTCGGCGACGATCGAGAGGAATGTGGGGTAATCCATGGTTTTCAGGCTGTTGACCAAAGCCGGCGCATAGCTCGAACCTGTCGCGTCCTGTCCGTGGCAGACATGGCAATCGGAGTGATACCGGCGGTAGCCGCTGAACGTGTACCAATCGACGGTTCCGTTTTCGATCTTGTAGGTCGGATTTCCATCCGCATCCAAATACTTGCCGCCTTCTTCCTTTACCGCCTTGGCTTTTTCCATGCTGTCATCGGCCTGGGCGACGCCTGAGCTTGCCAGAGGCAGCAGAGCCAGGACCAAAGCCGAAATTACAATGCGAACGGACATTCAAACGCTTCCTTCATTTGCCAATGGACACGGTTTTGCTGTCGCGACCGGCCTTGATCGGTGTTTTTGGGTGCGTAACCGAATCGAGAGCCCGGACATGCCTTCCGGATGATCCGGGCTCTCGTTCTTCAAGCCTTTGGTCTCACAAGACCCGAGGCGTGCTCAAGGTTCCCGGCGCATCAATCCGGGAGACCGAAGACGGTGAGCTGACCGCCCAGCGTCGTGTAGTCGGCAAGTGCCGCGTAGCCGCCGACGGCACCAAGACCAGCGGTGCCAACGACCGCGGCCTCGTCGCCTTGGGCACGGCCCTGATCGACGGCGCCATGCCAGGCAGCGGCGTTATCAGGCGAAAGCAGGCCGCCTGCCAGGCCGATACCTGCCCAGCCACCGACGCCGGACAGAACGGCGATGTACTGCTTGCCGCCCTGCTCGTAGGTCGTGATGTTGCCGATGATGCCGGACGGGGTCTTGAACTTGTAGAGTTCCTTGCCGTCCTTATCGACCGCCTTGATGTAGCCTTCGAGTGTACCGTAGAAGACGACGTCGCCATCTGTCGCCAACGCACCCGACCACACCGAGAACTGCTCGGGCTTCGACCAGACGATCTCACCCTTGGCCGCATCCCAGGCAATGAAGTTGCCCATGTTGCCGTCGCCGCCAGGTGCGGGATACATCGACACGGTGGCGCCAACATAAGGCTGACCGGCGGTGTAGCTCACCTTGTAAGGCTCATAGTCCATGCAGACATGGTTGGTCGGGACATAGAACAGCCCGGTCTTCGGCGAATAGGCCGCCGGCTGCTGGTCCTTCGTTCCAAGCGCCGCCGGGCAGATGCCCGTCGAGTTGGTGTCTTCGCCGTTCTGCTGGGTCGAATATTTCGCCACGACCTGCGGGCGACCATATTGTTCGCTCTTGGGGTCCATGACGACTTCCGTCGCCCAGTTCACGGCCGGATCGTATTTCTTGGCGACGAGAAGGTCGCCGGTGGCGCGATCCATGGTGTAGGCGAAACCATTGCGATCGAAATGCACCAGCACGTCGTGCTTGGCGCCGTTGACCTCCATGCCATCGACGAGGATCATCTCGTTGATGCCGTCATAGTCCCATTCGTCATGCGGGGTCATCTGGTAGAGCCATTTGGCAACACCGGTATCCGCATCGCGGGCCATGATCGTCATCGACCAGCGATTGTCGCCGGGGCGTTGTACCGGGTTCCACGTCGAGGGATTGCCGGTGCCATAGTAGACCAGGTTCAGCTTGGGATCATAGGAATACCATCCCCATGTCGTGCCGCCGCCTGTCTTCCACTGCTCGCCTTCCCAGGTGTTCGTGCCGGAATCCTTGCCCACCGGCTTGCCGAGATGCGTGGTCTTCTCAGGATCGAGCAGGGTGTCCGCGTCCGGACCTTCCGAATAGGCTTTCCAGGCGAGTTTGCCATCTTTCAGATTGTAGGCGGCCAGCCAGCCGCGAACGCCGAATTCGGCGCCGGATACGCCGATGAGCACCTTGTCCTTGACGACGACGGGGGCAGCCGTACCGGATTCGCCTTTGCCGCCATCGGTCTGGTCGCCGTTCTTGACCGACCAGACGACCTTGCCGGTCTTCGCGTCGAGGGCGACGACCGTGGTGTCGGCCTGATTGAGAATGATCTTGCCGTCACCATAGGCAACGCCGCGATTGACCGTATCGCAACACATGATCGGAATGACGTTGGGATCCTGCTTGGGTTCGTATTTCCAGAGGATCTTCCCGTCATTCTTGAGGTCGAGCGCAAAGACATTGTTCGGGAAAGGCGTGTGGACATACATCACATCGCCGATGATAAGCGGTCCACCCTCGTGGCCTCGTAGCACGCCGGTGGAAAAGGTCCACTTGACCTGCAGGTTCTTCACATTGTCCGCAGTAATCTGGTTGAGTTTGGAATAGCGGGTGTTGGCGTAGTCACCCGTCTGCATCGCCCAGTTCTTCGAATCCGAAGCCAGCTTTGCAAGGTCCTCGTTAGCCGACGCCGTAAAGGCCGCGCCGAGCGACAGAAACGCCGCAGTGGTTAGAATATAGGTAGCTTTCGTAAGTACACGCATCCGAATTCCTCCCGAGGTTCATAGTGATGAATCATTTGCTGAGCCCACAAGGGCTTGCCCAAGCGATTCACGGGGGGGAAATATTTCCGGCAGCGTGTCACGACCTAAGCCAGATGTGCAGAGGGCACCGTTACTGCCCACCTCACCTTGGCCTACGAAAGACTGTCGCCGCTCCCTAATGACGGTGACGCCCTTGAAGCCGGAAACAGGGTGAGGCTATGTCATCGCAAAACGCTAGGCAAGCAAAAAAGGCTGGGTGTTTTTTTGCACCGCAATATCGTAAATGATGCGGCGCAATATAAGGAAATAAGTGGGGTAGTATTTGTTAGATGAAGTATTTCTGATTGAGAAATAACGGTGGGCCGGATAAAATTTGATTATTTTTTGAGTTTTACATTTCACCTAAGTGTGGATTTTATTTGGAGGTATTCACTTCGATGTCTCGGCCTGGCCATGTACGTGCCCCATTGGGAATCGATAGTGAGCCAAGCATGAGATGATCGTTGGAGTTGGGGCGTGGAGCGGGCCATGGGGCCGCCATGCGGAACCACCGTCGACCAGCACCGCATTCCTCCTTTGGTCGTATACGGAAGCCATGGGCGCTTGACTGACTCTGCGGCACGTTGCCAACTGCCACGGTGATCCCGACTGGGCGCATCGCGCCCAGGCCAACCGGAGGTTTTCCCGTGATCAGATATGTTGGATTTTCGACTTTGCCGCTGCTCCTTGCCGCGCCGCTGGCCTTCGCAAACCCGGCGGGCGCGGCGGGAGATTACCCGACAGCAACGATTGCCGATTACGTGCTCGGCTGCATGCAGACGAACGGCCAGACACGTCAGGCGCTGGAAAGCTGTTCCTGCTCGATCGACGTCATCGCCTCGATCCTTCCCTACGACCACTATGAGAGAGCCGAGACTTTCAAGAGCATGTCTTTGACCACAGGGGAAAACGCGGGGCTGTTTCGCGAGAGCGCACCGGCGAAGGCAGCCCGTACCGAATTGAAGCGCGCGCAGTCGGAAGCCGACGTGCGCTGCTTTTAGAACCTGCTCAAATCCGCAAGCCGGATGGGGTTCCATCCTTTGTCTGGACAGTACCTTCCCGAAACAAGCTCCACTTTCGGGGTCAAGCTGGCAAGCACCCGGCAGTCCGGCACAGGATATCGAGACTTCAGAGTCCCGCTGTCTCCAGCGGCCACTGATTGCGAAATGTCTTGCCATCCGTATCGATCGCTTCAACCTGGATTTCGCCGTTGCCGTGCACGGTGAAATCAAATCGGAAATTGGGGTCTTCCGAAATCGATATTCCACCTTCCATGGAGAGGATCGGCTGGCCGGCTTGGGAGATCGACAGTTTCTGGACAAAATGCGCCGGTATGAAATACTGGGTCAGCGGATCCCGCTGCAGCCCCGAATTGTTAGGGTGCCGGATCATCAACTGCAGTTCCTCGGTCTTGGTCATCGTCTCTTTGGGCGGGAACTGGCGCAGCTTCATCTGACCCATCGTCGCGTTGGCCTCGTCCTGGTTCTTGACCGCAGGGGCGGAGCATCCGCCTGACGCCTTGACGAAGGTCTGCGCCATATGGAGTTGGCCGCCCTGCGTCTCAGCGATGGCACGCAGATAGGAATAGTCGTTGACGCGCACGCGCGTCGACAGATGCGTCACGCCGGCATCCTTGCCGAGCTGGAACGTTGCCGCCACCGGTGCAGGGTTGGCATCGATGATCAAGGTAACGGATTTGATGCCGTCCGGGGCCTTGGCTGGATCGAGATAGATGTCGACGGGCACGATGGCGGCATCCTGCGCCCGCTTCGGCGCTTCGATCCTGACGACGCCGGTATCGACCAGAATTGCCCGATCGCCGAACACGTCGCCCTTCAAATCCTGCCAGATCCTATCCGAGGACGCGGTTGTTTGCTGTGCGCTGGCGGTTCCCGAGGAGCCGAGCAGCGTGCCGATGGCCAAGATGATCGCGACGAAAACGAATGCGAGCGGCAAAGCGAGCTGCCGGCTCGAGTAAGCGTGATTTTGCATTTCGATGCCTCCACCAATGCAAGAGAGGTGGTGCCCAGGCTGGCGTTGAGGATAAGCCTTTGGCGACGCCTTGGCAAATCGCCGTGCCTTACAGCTGCCTGGCGCATGTCGGTGTCGTCTATTCCCATTCGAGTTCGGCAAATGCGGCCGTTGCGTTGCGCTCGTTGTAGTCGTCGAACAGGTGCCAATTATCCCGTTCGCTTTCGCCAGCGGTTTTGACTGCTTCGCGCAGCGGCGTTCCGTCGGCGATCGCCTTGCGGATATCGCGCGCCAGAACCTCGAAATAGCGTCGCTCCCCCGCCAGCGCCTGTGGCCAGTCGGCCGTTAAAGGACCATGACCTGGAACGACGCGCGCGGCGTCGATCGCGGTGAGCGCATCCATCTGGCGGAGCCATCCAAGCAGGGATCCGTCGAGCGTCGGCAAGGAGCCCATAAACACGAGATCGCCGGCAAAGAGCGTTCTGGTCGCGGGATCGAACACGGTCAGGTCGTTGTCGGTGTGCGCCGCCTTCCATGCCCGCAGTTCGATCATGCGCCCGCCGAGGTCGAGTTGCAGGCGATCGTCGACCAGCATGGTCGGCGACACGATCTCGATCCCCTCCATCAGCGCCTCGCCAAGCTGTTCGCGATAGTTGTGCAGATAGAACGCGCCACGCGCCTCGAGGGCACGCGGCAGATTGCGGTGACCGACGATGGTCGCGCCGATCTTCCGGAATGCCGCATTGCCGAAGATATGGTCGGGATGCATGTGGGTGTTGACCAGGAAGCGAACCGGCTTTGCTGTCAGCTTTCCGATCGCGGCGAGAAAGGCGTGCGCCTCGATCAGGCTGCCACCGCTGTCGATGACGGCAACCGCATCGGTGCCGATGACGGCGCCCAGATTGCAGATCGCACCGTCGTTGGCGGCGGTCATCAACTCATCCGCGCCCTGGAAGGCGAAGACGCCGTCGGCGATTTGTCTGACCGAGAACCGAGAACTGCCACCTGCGGCCAGAACGGCTCGTCCGAGGCAGCATGGCAGCAAGGCGGCGCTGGCGGCGGTGCAGGCGAAGCCACTCACAAGCCTGCGTCTTAGCCGATCAACCGACATGAAGGCCTCCGATATGCATTTCGCCTGCTGGCAATCAGGTGACGTCCGGAAATCTATGATGGAACGACCGCAGAAGGTCGCTCATCACCTGCGAATTGCGATGTTGCCGTGGCAGCCGTACGTCGAACACGCCGAGCACATGGGTTGGCCGCGGCGCGAGCACGATGATGCGGTCCGACAGCATCAGTGCCTCGCGTAGATTGTGCGTCACCATCAAGGCGGTCGTTGGCCGTGCCGACCACACGGTCAAAAGCAGATGCCGAAGCCGCTCGGCGGTCTGTTCGTCGAGCGAGACAAAGGGTTCGTCCAGGAAAAGCACCGCCGGCTCGGTGGCGAAAGCCCTGGCAAGTGCTGCCCTGCGCGCAAGGCCGAGCGACAGTTCGGCAGGATAGAGCGAGCGCATGCCGGCGAGGCCGAGCGTGTCGAACAGCCTGTCGAGATTTTTCGCTCTCAAGCTTTTCGGCAACGCCAGCCTGACATTCTGCTCCACCGTTCGCCACGGCAGCAGGGTCGGTTCCTGGAATACGGCGGCGATGCGGTTCGAACCTCCTTGCGGCAACTGGAAGGAGCCGGAAAAGTCTTTGTCCAAGCCAAGCAGGATACGCAGCGTCGTGGTTTTGCCGCAGCCCGACGGTCCCAGCAAGCAGGCGAATTCGCCTTGCCGGACCTCGAAGGAAAGGTCCTGAAGCGCCGTGATCGAGACGCCTCGCGCGGACCTGAAGGTCTTTTCGGCGATGTCGACCTTAAGCGGGACGACGGCGCCAACGGGTTGCATGTCGTTCAACGGGCTGCACCAGGAGAAGTTCAATGACAAGCATCACCGCCACGAAAGCCAGCGTGTAGGCAAGAATGGCGGCGACATCGAAGAGCTGGAAATAGAGATGGATCTGGAAGCCGACACCGTTCGAGCGGCCGAGCAACTCGACGACCAGGACGATCTTCCAGATGAGGGCGATGCCGGATCGCGATGCGGCGGCAAGATAGGGCTGCAATTGCGGCAGCAGGATATGGCGGATGCGTTCAAGGCGGCCGAAGCGATAGACGGTGGCCATTTCGGCGTAACTTGGATCAAGCGCCCTGGCGCCTTCGCGCATCGTCACCACGACATTCGGGATCTTGTTCACCGCCACCGCGCCGATCGCCGCCACCTCGTTGAGGCCGAACCAGATATAGCCGAGGACGATGACCACCAGCGCCGGGATGTTGAGGAACAGGATCACCCACGGGTTGAAAAAACGGTCGACGCGACGATGGCTGCCGAGCAAAACGCCGATGACGGATCCGATGATCATTGCGACGATATATGCCGCGGCGACCCGGCCGAGGGTCACGCCGAGATGGTAAAAAAGGTCGCCGCTCGCAGCCTCCCTGAGAAGCACCTGCCAGACCTGCCCAGGTCCTGGAAAGGCACGGCTTGGCCAGACACTTGCCGCAAGGTTCCATAGCAGGCAAAGCCCGAGCAGGGAGACCGCTACGGTCAGCGCGGGCATGAGTGCCGTCGCCAGATTGCGTCGGCCGGACATGGTCGGCGGGGCATCACGCGCGCCGTCGGTTCCCAATGCGGTCATTTCTCGGGGTCCTGCCAGAACGTGCCGGGCGCCATTTCCGGCGCGCTGCCGACAAGCTTCGCGCCGCCGATCGCCGCAAGCACATGGTATAGCCTCCCGGCGTCGGCCGCTTCCTCGGCGATCGACCGGCTGGGAATGCCCTGGCGGTAGCGATCGCGCAGTTTTTCCAGTTCCTTGCCTTCCGCGCGAATGATCGGCGCCAGGCGCAGCCATTCGTCATCGGATCTGGCCAGCAAGTCCTTGGCTTGCGCGGACGCCCTCACGAAACCCCTGACGGCATCGGGGTTCTCGTTGGCCCATTGGTCATGGAAGACGTAACCGAGCGCCGAAACGGGTCCCAGAGCCCCGAGCGTCTTTGCCGCGTCATTCACGCCGATCAATCGACGGAAGCCATTGGCCTCGAGACGCGCGCAAAAATGCCAGAAATTCAGCACTGCATCGAGTTCGCCCTGTATCGCCTTTTCCGAAATCAGTGGCGGCGCGCCAAAGACGATGTCGCTGGTTGCCGACAGGTCGACGCCGAGATCGCGTCTGGTCAGCGCTTGTATCAGCAGCCAACTCTTGTCGAGCGGGCCGCCGGCGACGCCGATCTTCTTGTCCTTGAGATCGGCGACCGTCCGGATCGGCGAATCCTCCTTCACCATGATCGCACCCACCGCGGTCGAATAGGGGGTCAATGTGAGGTCGCCGCCTTCGGAGCGCTGGCGCGAGACCCACAGCCAGTCGGAGACGATCATATCGATCGCGCCAGCCAGCATCGCGACGTTGGTTGCATCCTCGCCGGCGAAGTCGATGATCTCCAGACCGATCCCGTTCGCGGCATCGAATTTGTGCTGCCTTAGCGTATCGAGTTCCCAACTCACGGTTCCAAACTTCAGCACACCGAGGCGAATCCTGGCTGCCGCAACGCCCGGCCTGGTAGCAAGAACAGCGGCTGTCCCGAGAACCGCCAGACGCAACGTCATGCGCCGTGAAACCATCATGACACCTCCTCCCCAGGGTTCCGCGCTGCCAAATCAGATGGCTCGTTCCTTGTTTGGAAATGCGCATTTCCAGCGCATGACCTTGAGGGTCGGGTGTTCTTGGGACCATTTCGCGATTTCGCTGGGGGCAAGGATCATGCATTGGAACAGAGTGCCGCGGCTCTCGAAATAGAGATGTTCGTCTCGGCAATTGCTCGGATTGGCGCTGAGGCAAACCGTCAATATGAGATCGACCATGTCCATTCAGCACCTCTTGCGCGTTCCCAAACGCTCATCCCGGCGAGCTCAGCCCAACCAGAAGCGAGGGCAAAATCACCGTTTGCCGGATTTCCCGAGGTGCCAATGGAGAAACCGGAGTGAGGTCAAGCTACGCGCTCGCCGGATCACCGTCAACAAAGACGAATGGACGGGTCTGTTGAGCACCCAGGCCTCTAAACCTTTGTACGATTGACTTTCACAACATGCCAATTAGCTTCTGAATCACGCGGCGCGGCTCCACGGGAGAAGCGGATATTCCACACCACCGCGTAAGGCGCATGCCGACGGATCAAAGGATCGGCATGCGCAAATCGTCCAGGGCACCCAGACGATCAATGAGGAAATGCCATGCGCGCAATCGCATTTTTCGCAGTCATGTCCGTTGTGCCCTTCATCGCGAGCCAATCCCAGGCACAGGATGCGGCGGCGGGTGAGAAGGTCTTCGCCAAATGCAAGGTCTGCCACGTCGCCGACCAGGACAAGAACAAGGTCGGCCCGTCGTTGAACGGCGTCATAGGCCGAACGGCTGGAACACACCCGGGGTTCAGCTATTCTCAGGCGATGGTCGCGGCTGGCAAATCCGGCGTCAAATGGGATGAGCCCTCACTGAAGACCTATCTTCACGATCCCAAGGCCATGGTCAAAGGAACGAAGATGGCGTTTGTCGGCCTCAAGCAGGACGAAGACATCGCCAATGTCATTGCCTATCTGAAGCAATTCTCGAAATAGAGCGCAGCCGGCCGTTCGAATTTGCGTTCGGCCGGCGGACGCCTCAATCACGCATCGGCTTGCAGCCTCTGCATTGCCGAAGGCAGATCGAAAAGGCTGTCGCAAACAAGGTCGGCGCCAAGCTCTTCCACCGGAATGTGGCTGTAGCCGCCGCGCAACAGAATGACGGGCAAGCCGGCGGCGCGTGCGGCGCCCAGGTCAGCGCCACTGTCTCCGACCAGCAGCGCGTCACCGGCGTCGACCCCAAGCTGTGCCAACGCCAGCAGCAGGGCATCGGGCGCCGGTTTCAGGAATGTCACCGCGTCTCCGCCAACGATGGCGCCGAAATATTCCGTCAATCCGAAATGAAGCAGGATTTCGCGGGTCGCCAACTGCGGTTTGTTGGTTACCACCCCCATGCTTACCCCGCCCAAATGAAAGTGGGTGAGAGCCTCCCTGACGCCAGGCATCAGCCTTGTCAGGCCGGTCAGATGCCGGCGGTAGATAGGCGCCATGACGCGGTTGGCCTCATCGAGAGCGTTACCGAGCAGTGGCGCTCCCGACGCCGCGAAGGCTCGCTCGATCAATTTCCTGACGCCGCCGCCGATCATGGCCGTGACCTGATCCAGGCGCAGCGGCGGCAGATCGCGGCTGGCCAGCAATTCGTTGACTGCGGCCGCTATGTCCGGCGCCGAGTCGACCAGCGTGCCGTCGAGGTCGAACAGGATCGCCTTCGGCGATCGAAGCGGCCTACCTGCGCCGACGTTCATGCGGCATCCTTCCACTTGATCGAGCAGCCGATCGAGGCGATCTGGTCCAGCGGCCCGTCGCCGGTTCGGGCAACCTGCTTCATCGCCTCGAACAGATCGCGTCTCAGCCCGGGCGCTCCGGCTTCTCGTCGCGAGGCGTCCAGCCGACCGCGATATTGCAGTCCCAACTCGCTGTTGAACCCGAAGAAATCGGGAGTGCACACGGCTGCGTAATCGCGCGCCACAGTTTGGTGCTGGTCGTGCAGGTAAGGGAAGCTGAAGCCGCTCGTCGTGGCGAAGAGCTTCATTTGGTCGAAGGAATCCTCCGGGTAGGCATCGGCATCGTTTGAGTTGATCGCGACAAAGCCGATACCTTCGGCCTTGAGGTCGTTGGCATCGCGCACGATACGTGAAATCACCGCCTTCACATAAGGGCAGTGATTGCAGATGAAGGCCACGACCAGGCCGTTCGGGCCGGCCTGGCTGAAGATCGAATGCGACCTGCCGTCGACGTCAGGCAAAACGGCATCGATGGCGCGCCAGCCGAAATCGCAGACAGGGGGGACGGCCGCCATGCTTGCCTCCGATGGAATGGTTTACGCGGCTTTCCGGATCGCACCGTCGGCCGCCTTTCGGATGGTTCCAATGTTGGCGCGATAGGCCGCCTCGGTGCCCCCCTTGAACACGGCCGACCCGGCGACCAGCACATTGGCGCCGGCCGCGGCGACCAGCGGGGCGGTTTCGGCCGTGACGCCGCCATCGATTTCGATGTCAATCGGGCGGTGGCCAACCAGTGCCTTGATTCGCCTGATCTTCTCGATGACCGCGGAAATGAAGGCCTGGCCGCCAAAGCCTGGATTGACCGTCATCAGAAGCACCAGGTCGAGCCTGTCGAGCACATATTCGATGGCGCTCTCCGGCGTCGAAGGATTCAGCGATACGCCGGCCTTCTTGCCGAGATTTTTGATCGCCTGCAGGGAACGATCGAGATGCGGCCCGGCCTCGGCGTGCACCGTGATGATGTCGCAGCCGGCGTCGGCGAAGGCGGCCAGATAGGGGTCGGCCGGCGCGATCATCAGATGGCAGTCGAAGACTTTGTCCGTTCGGTCGCGGATCGCCTTGATCACCGGCGGACCGAAGGTGATGTTGGGTACGAAATGCCCGTCCATCACGTCGAGATGGATCCAGTCGGCACCCGCCCGCACGACAGCTTCGACCTCGTCGCCGAGCCGCGAGAAATCCGCGGAAAGCACGGAGGGTGCGATGATTGTCCTGGTGACCATGGTCGTCGTCTCCAATCCTGTCTGCGCTGTTGGTCTCTGCGCCAGCCGGCTTCATCCCGTCAGCGCATCTTCGTCTCCGGTTCGCCTTCGAGTTTCCCTTCCGCGAACACGCGGCTGCCGCGGATGTCGGATTCCTCGATGGTGACAAGATCGGCCTTGGTCAACACCCTGCTGCGCGATGCGAAAAGCCGGTTGGCCTGCCGCAGCCGTGCCCGATCGAGCCCATTGCGGACCGAACGCGCGTTGGAGAAATGCGGCAGCCTCATGCGGATCGGAAGATACTCTTCGAGCGCACGGGATGCCGCCTCGCTGAGGCGATAATTCTGCTCCGCGAGCATAATCTCGGCGATTGATTTCAGTTCGCTGACACCATAGTCGGGGAAATCGAGATGGTGGGCGATGCGCGAACGCATACCGGGATTGCTGTCGAAGAAGCGGTCCATCTTGTTCTTGTAGCCGGCAAGGATCACAACCAGATCGTCACGGTTGTTCTCCATGCACTGCAGCAGGATTTCGATCGATTCCTGGCCGTAGTCGCGTTCGTTCTCGGGCTTGTAGAGATAGTACGCCTCGTCGATGAAAAGCACGCCGCCCATGGCACGCTTGATCACCTCGCGGGTCTTGGGCGCGGTGTGGCCCACATACTGGCCAACAAGATCGTCGCGCGTCACGGCGACCATGTGGCCTTCGCGGACATAGCCCAGACGATGCAGGATTTCGGCCATCCTCAGCGCCACGGTGGTCTTTCCGGTGCCGGGATTTCCCGTAAAGTTCATGTGCAGCGTCGGGGCGCCCGAGGTCAGCCCGAACTTGCGGCGAAGCCGGTCGACCAGGAGGAGAGCGGCGATCTCGCGGATGCGGGTCTTGACCGGCTTCAGGCCAACGAGTTCACGGTCGAGCTTGTCCATCACCTCGTCGATGTTGGAGGCCTCGAACTCGGCCTGCAGATCAACCGTCGCGTCCTGTGCGGCAGCGTCCTTGGTCATCGCGTTCAGCATGGTTCAGCTAGCTCCGCTCGCCCTCTGGCCTGTCGGTCGCATAAGGCACGATCGAATAACCCTGGCTGCGGCCGTCGCGCTCCTGGCGCAGCAGCCGGAACCCGGGTTCGCTGGGCGGCCGGTTGACAATGAACGACATGCGCGGCGCTTCCCAGCCCTTGGTCGAATCGAAGGCGGTTACCCGCACATACATGTTCGGACAGGCTTTCCGGCAAGCATTGACCTCGAGCAGTATGCCCGCCGGATCTTTCAAATCGAACATCGGGTTGCCGTACATTTCCCAGTAGGTGTTTCGCGGATGCGGATCGTCCGTGTACTCGACGCTGACCGCCCAATGGTTCTTCAGCGCGTATTTGATCTGCGCCGAAATCTGCTCATCGGTCAGGTCTGGCAGGAACGAGAACTGTCCCTGCGTGACCTTGTTTCCCGGATTGGTCATCATGACGATGGTTCCTTTCGTCTAGAAGCTGGGCGTTGCGGTTGGCACGAAGTCGGCCGTGTCGGTCGATTCGTAGTTGAAGGTGACGTCCTTCCAGGTCTCCAGGGCAGCCTTCAGCGGCGTGCACCATCTGGCCGCCTGTTCGAGGATCTTGGTCCCTTCGCGCAAATAATCGCGCCCCTCGTTGCGGGCCAGGATCATCGCTTCCAGGGCGACGCGATTGGCCGTCGCGCCTGCCTGGATGCCGTCCGGATGGCCGATTGTGCCGCCGCCGAACTGCAGGATGACGTCCTCGCCGAGATAGTGGATCAACTGATGCATCTGGCCGGCATGGATGCCGCCCGAGGCGACGGGCATCACCTTGTTGAGCGAGGCCCATTCTTGATCGAAGAACAGCCCGGTTTCGAGGTTCTGCGGCGTGCGCTCCTCACGCAGCGTGTCATAAAATCCCTTGATCATGAGCGGGTCGCCTTCCAGCTTGCCGACCACCGTGCCGGCATGGATGTGGTCGACGCCGGCCATGCGCATCCATTTGCAGATGACGCGGAAATTCATGCCGTGGTTCTTCTGGCGCGAATAGGTCGAGTTGCCGGCACGGTGCAGGTGCAGGATCATGTCGTTGCGGCGCGCCCACTTGGCCATCGACTGGATCGCCGTGTAGCCGATGACGAGGTCGATCATGACGATGCAGGAACCAAGCTGCTTGGCGAATTCGGCGCGCTCGTACATCTCCTCCATCGTGCCGGCGGTGACGTTAAGATAATGGCCTTTGACCTCGCCGGTGGCGGCCGACGCCTTGTTCACGGCCTCCATGCAGTAGAGAAAGCGGTCGCGCCAGTGCATGAAGGGCTGCGAGTTGATGTTCTCGTCGTCCTTGACGAAGTCGAGGCCGCCCTTCAGCGCTTCGTAAACGACGCGCCCATAATTGCGGCCCGAGAGGCCGAGCTTCGGCTTCGTCGTAGCGCCGAGCAGCGGCCGGCCGAACTTGTCGAGCCGCTCACGCTCCACCACGATGCCTGTCGCCGGCCCCTGGAAGGTTTTGAGGTACGCGACCGGGATACGCATGTCTTCCAGCCGCAGCGCCTTGACTGCCTTGAAGCCGAACACATTGCCGATGATCGATGCGGTCAAATTGGCGATCGAGCCCGGCTCGAACAGGTCGAGGTCGTAGGCGATGTAGGCGAAGTACTGTTGCTCGGTCTTGGTTCCGGGACCGGTGTTCGGCACCGGCTCGGATCTGAACGCCTTGGCGCGGTAGAGCTCGCAAGCGGTCAGCCGGTCGGTCCACACCACGGTCCACGTCGCAGTGGAGGATTCGCCGGCGATGGCCGCCGCCGCCTCCTCGTGGTCGACACCGGGTTGCGGCGTGATCCGGAACATGGCGATCAGATCGGTTTCCTTGGGCCTGTAGTCAGGCTCCCAATAGCCCATCTTCTTGTAGGGGATGACCCCTGACTTGTAGCGTTCCTTGCCTTCCTTGAGCGTCCCCACTGGCAGTATGTCGATCTTGTTCATGACAGGTCTCCTGTTTGTTGCTCAGGCGGCTTTCGCGGTTGCGATATGGGGGTCGAGTTTTCCCGCGGCGTAACGTTTCGCCATCTCGTCCATGGCGATGACCTTGATCTTCGAGGCGTTGGACGCCGTACCGAAGCGCTCGAAGCGGTCCCGGCAAAGGTCGCGCAAGGCATCCATGGCGGGTTTCAGGAATTTGCGGGGATCGAACTCGCGCGGGTCTTCCGTCGCGACGCGGCGGAACTGCCCGGCCATGGCCATGCGGCAATCGGTGTCGATGTTGACCTTGCGCACGCCGTAGCGGATGCCGCGCTCGATCTCCTCGACCGGAACGCCAAAGGTCTGGGGCATCTCGCCGCCGTATCTGTTGATGATGTCCTGCAGCTCCTGCGGCACCGAGGAAGAGCCGTGCATGACCAGATGCGTGTTGGGCAGCTTCTCGTGGATCGCCTCGATCACCTGCATGGCCAGGATGTCGCCGTCCGGCTTGCGGGTGAATTTGTAGGCGCCGTGCGAGGTGCCGCAGGCAATCGCCAGCGCGTCGACCTGGGTTGCAGTCACAAAGTCGACCGCCTGATCGGGATCGGTCAAGAGTTGGTCGTGAGAGAGCGCGCCCTCGGCGCCGTGGCCATCCTCCGCCTCGCTTTGGCCGGTTTCCAGCGAGCCGAGCACGCCCAGTTCGCCTTCGACGGAAGCGCCGACCCAATGCGCCATGCGTGCGACGCGTTCGGTTATGGCGACGTTGTAGTCGTAGCTTGCCGGCGTCTTGGCGTCCGCCATCAAGGATCCGTCCATCATCACCGAGGTGAAGCCGTGGCGGATCGCGGAAAGGCAGGTGGCCTCGCTGTTGCCGTGGTCTTGATGGATGCATAGCGGGATGGCCGGGTGGATTTCGGTCAGCGCCTCCATCATCTTGGCCAGCATGATGTCGTTGGCATAGGACCGGGCGCCACGTGAAGCCTGGATGATGACTGGCGCGTCGCAGGCCTTGGCCGCCTCCATGATGGCGAGGCCCTGTTCCATGTTGTTGATGTTGAATGCCGGAACGCCGTAGCCGTGCTCGGCGGCATGGTCGAGAAGCTGGCGAAGGGTGATGCGAGCCATTGTGAATCCTCCTAGATGATGAGCTTCAGCGCCGCTGCAGCAACCGCTTCGGATGTTATGTTGAAATGCCGGTAGAGGTCGGGGGCAGGGGCGCTGGCGCCGAAGCCGGTCATGCCGACGAAAGCACCGGTCTCGCCGATCCAGCGGTCCCAGCCCAGCCGGGCTGCCGCTTCGACCGCGACGCGCGGCGCCGAGCCGAGGACGGCCTTGCGGGTGGCGCTTTCCTGCTCCTCGAAAAGCTCCCAGCACGGCATCGACACGACGGCGGCGGCGACGCCATGCTCGGTCTCCAGCCTTTCGGCGGCAGCAACCGCGATCTCGACCTCCGAGCCGGTGGCGATCAGGGTGACGGCGCGGTGCTTTGACGGCTCGCGCAGGATGTAAGCGCCTTGGCAGGAGCGGTTCTCGTCGCTGTGCGACCGACGCAGCATCGGCAAGTTCTGGCGCGACAGCACCAGGACGCTCGGCCGATCCTTGCTCTTTAGCGCGAGTTCCCAGCACTCCGCCGTTTCGATGACATCCGCCGGGCGGAAGACGTTGAGATTAGGCGTGGCACGCAGCATCGCAAGGTGCTCGACCGGCTGGTGCGTCGGGCCGTCCTCGCCGAGGCCGATGGAATCGTGTGTCATCACATAGATGACGCGCTGGCCCATGAGCGCCGAGAGCCGCATCGCGCCGCGCGCATAATCGGCGAAGCACAGGAACGTACCGCCATAGGGCACGAAACCGCCATGCAGCGCGATGCCGTTCATGGCGGCCGCCATGCCGTGCTCACGAATGCCGTAGTGAATGTAGCGGCCGGCATAATCACCCGGCGCAATGCGGTTCATGCCCTTGGTGATCGTCAGATTTGAATGCGTCAGATCGGCCGAGCCGCCGACGGTCAATTCCGTTACGCCGTTGATGGCCTCCAGCGCCATTTCGGAGGCTTTTCGCGTCGCCACCTTGGTTGCCTTCTCGACATGTTCGCGACGAAAGGCGTCGAGCGCTTTGAAGACGGTGTCGGGCAGTTCGGCCGCGACGGCGCTCTCAAAAGCCTCGCGCCGCGGCGAGGCGGCAAGCCGCTGCTCCCAGGCGCGCCGCATCGCTTCGCCGCGACCGGCAATCTCGCGCCAGGCGAAAAAAATATCATCCGGCACATCGAACGGCGCGTGGGCCCAGCCGATGTTTTCGCGTGTCGCGGCGATCTCTGCTTCACCCAGCGGTGCGCCGTGCGTCTTCTCCGAACCGCCGAGATTGGGGGCACCCATGCCGATCACTGTGCGGCAGGCAATCAGCGATGGCCGATCCGACCGCCGCGCCGACTCGATTGCCGCGGCGACTGCCTCCATGTCGTGGCCGGCGACGCTTTGGACATCCCAGCCGGCGGCCTTGAAGCGCGCCGGCTGGTCCATCGACGTGGAGAGGGAGGTCGGCCCGTCAATGGAAATCGCATTGTCGTCCCAGAAGACGATCAGGCGGGAAAGCTTCAGGTGACCAGCGAGGTCTATCGCCTCGTGACTGATGCCCTCCTGAAGGCAGCCGTCGCCCGCAATCACATAGGTATGATGATCGACCAGATCGGTACCATAGCGGGCGGCAAGCATACGTTCCGCCAGCGCCATGCCGACCGCCGTGGAAATGCCCTGTCCGAGCGGTCCGGTGGTGGTCTCCACGCCAAGCGCATGGCCGTATTCCGGATGTCCGGCGGTGCGGCTGCCCAACTGCCGAAATCGCTGCAATTCCTCGATCTGCATGTCTTCATAGCCAAGCAGATGATGCAGCGCGTATTGCAGCATCGAGCCGTGGCCGGCTGAAAGCACGAAACGGTCACGGTCGGGCCAGCCCGGCCTCGACGGATCGATGTTGATGAAGCGGTTGAACAGCACCGTTGCGACATCGGCCATGCCCATCGGCATGCCAGGGTGACCCGAATTCGCCTTTTGGACGCTGTCCATCGCCAGCGCGCGAATGGCGTTCGCCATGTCGCGCTCCGAGACGGGAGCGGTTGTGGTGACGGGCTTCAGTGCTGTTTGGCTGGTCATTGCATCCTCCTCACGACACACGGCTCTTGCGTTCAGTCAATTGCAGAATGAGCGGCGTCAGGATCAGCTGCATGGCAAGATCGAGCTTGTTGCCTGGCACCACGATGGAATTTGGCCGCGACATGAACGAGTCGTGGATCATCGACAGCAGATACGGAAAATCGATGCCGCGCGGATTGGCGAAGCGGATAACCAGCATCGATTCGTCGGGCGTCGGAATCCAGCGCGCGATAAACGGGTTGGACGTATCGACGATCGGCACGCGCTGGAAGTTGATGGCGGTCTGCGAGAATTGCGGGACAATGTAGCGGACATAGTCGGGCATCCGGCGCAGGATGACGTCCATCACCGCCTCGGTGGAATAGCCGCGTGTCGAACGGTCGCGATGGATCTTCTGGATCCATTCGAGATTGATGACCGGCACGACGCCGATCTTGAGATCCGCATGCTTGGCCAAATTGATCGTGTCGGTGACGACACAGCCGTGCAGCCCCTCGTAGAAGAGCAGGTCGCTGGGAGCGAATTCGCGCCATTCGGTAAAGGTTCCCGGGGGCGTGCCGTGCTGCTTTTCCTCTTCCTCATCATGAATGTAGGTGCGGGTCTTGCCGGTTCCGCGGCGGCCATATTCCGCGAACACCTCTTCGAGAATTCCGAGTTCGTTGGCCGCGGCATTGAAATGGGTGAAGTTCGGGTTGCCGGCCTTTTCCTCCTCGGCCACCTTTGCCTTCATCGCCGCGCGGTCGTAGCGGTGGAATGCGTCGCCTTCGATGAAAGCGGCCTCGATGTTCTCGCGCCGGAAAATCAGCTCGAAGATGCGCTTGACCGAGGTCGTGCCGGCGCCCGACGACCCGGTGATGGTGATGATGGGGTGCTTGGCTGACATGGTGCTGCTCAGGCTCTGAACAGGCCGCGGCGGCTGAACAGCGGCGCACGCTCACCGATGTTGCTCGGCTCTGTGTGGTAGCGGGTGATGCGCGCGACTTCCCGCGCCGACCCGAAGATCATCGGCACGCGCTGATGCAGGCTCTCGGGTTCGATTTCCAGGATACGGTTGATCGCATCGGTGGCGGCACCGCCAGCCTGTTCTATGAGATAGGCGATCGGGTTGGCCTCGTAGACGAGGCGCAGCCGTCCCTGACCATAGCCCTTGCGCCGATCGCCGGGGTAGAGAAAAACGCCGCCGCGCATCAATATGCGGTAACAGTCGGCAACCAGAGAGGCGATCCAGCGCATGTTGAAATCCTTCTCGCGCGGTCCTTCGGTGCCCTCCAGGCAGTCGTCTACATAGAGCCGCACGGCCTCGTCCCAGTGCCGGTAGTTGGCGGCGTTGATGGCGAACTCCTGAGTGCGTTGCGGAATGATCCGGCTTTCATAGGCCTGGACGAAGGTTCCGAGCCTTGTCGAGAAGACGAAGACATGCGTGCCGCTGCCGAGCGACAGGACGAGTGCCAGCTGCGGCCCATAGATGAAGAAACCGGCGCCTAGCTGGTTCACGCCCGCCTGCAGGAAAGAGGCGGCCGGATCAGCGTCCGGCGCGCCAGTTGCGGTCAGGAGCGAGAAGATCGTTCCGATCGACACGTTGGTGTCGATGTTGGAAGAGCCGTCGAGCGGGTCGATCGCGATGGCGAGTGGCGCTTGCCTGTCGAGCAGGACTGGCTGCTCCAGCTCCTCGGAGGCGTAAAGCGCGACCGGTGCACGGCGCATGGCGTCGAGGAAGATGTCGTCGGAGAAGACGTCGAGATCCTTCTGGACGTCGCCATCGGCATTGGCGCCACGGGTTTCGGCAAAGGCGGCGCCGAGCACCCCTTGGTTGATGGTGTTGCGGACCTTGATGGCGGCCTGTGTCAACTGACGGACGGTCGTCACAACTGCCGAGCGAAATTCGTCAGGCTGGCCGAGATAGGAGTTCAGAAAAGCGTCGAGCGTTGCCGCTGGCATCGTAACCTCCCGGTCGGGCCGCATCTCCTCGGAGCGGCTGGACTGGAGGAATGGAAACAAACGTCGCCAGATAAGTAAAATTCAATAACTTTACTTAACCAGTAAAAATAATTTAGTATGCGGCATGAGAAACCTCACCCTTAAGCATTTCAAGACCGTCCAGGCAATCATCAAGTGCGGCAAAATTGTCAGCGCAGCCAAGATGTTAGGTCTGTCTCCTCCAGCGCTGACAATCCAGCTGCGGCAAGTGGAGGAAGAATTCCAGCTGGCTCTGTTCGACCGAACGTCGGACGGCATGCGTCCCACTGCCGCAGGTCGGGCTTTCGTCGAGACAGCGCAGGTTATCGAGGAGCATCTCGGTTTGCTCGAAGACAAGATGGATGCCATCAAGGGCGTACGCACCGGCAGCTTGAGGCTCGGCGTTGTTTCCACCGCCAAATATTTCGCGCCGCGGCTGATGGCTGCGTTCATGAAGGACCATCCCGACATCGACATGCGGCTTGCCATCGGCAACCGTGCCCAGACGATCGACAACCTCAGGAACCACGACATCGATATCGCGCTGATGGGGCGCCCGGCGAAGGAGGTTCCGGTGCGTGCTTCGGTCTTCGGCGATCACCCGCTGGTCATCATCGCGCCGCCCGACCATCCGTTGGTCGCGGCGCGCGATATCTCCAAGGAGCGCATCGCCGAGGAGCATTTCCTTATTCGCGAGCCCGGCTCCGGAACCCGCATCTCGTTGGAAATATTCCTGAGCGACGTACCTGGGCGCATCGACGACCTCGGTGTCGAGATGGCCTCGAACGAAACGATCAAGCAGGCGGTGATGGCTGGTCTCGGCATCGCCTTCATCTCTGCCCACACCATCGCTGCGGAAACCGAAGCAGGCCGGCTTGTCATCCTCGACGTTGTCGGCATGCCGATCCGCCGGCAATGGTTTTCGGTGATGCGAACCGATCACGCGATCTCGCCGGCCATGGCCACGTTCAACGATTTCCTGATGCGCAAGGGCGCGATGTATCTGCCCCTTTTCGGAAAGCTGTATCCAGACAAGGCGGGATGACATTGCACGAACGCAACGGATGAAAGCCCGGTGGATAACGCTCGCGATCGTTGGTGTTATATAAGCAATATGTTATGTTGCAGTGCGAAAGAGCGGGGGCCACGTCCTTTCACACCCGTAAGCGATCCGTATGTGCAACCCCTGCAGAAATCTCCCGGGTAGGGTTCGGGAATTCGATGGGGAAAAGGGGTAATGCTTTACACACTCGTTATGATGGTCTGCCTGACGGATGTACCGCGGACCTGCGAACAACGCGAACAAATGGTAGACGGTCTGGCGATGAATCCCGGGACTGCCTTCATGCAGGCGCAGCCGCTGGTGGCTCGGTGGATCGAGACGCATCCCGGTTATTTCGTGCAGCGCTGGCGTGTGCTGCCTGGCAGGGGGTCATGAGGCAGGCGCCAAGGTCTATTTCTTCACGACGAGCGTTTCCGAGACGGTCTTCGACAACTGGTAAAGCCGCTGCTCGATTATCGTGGGCACATCGCAGACATAAGTCAGCGACTGGACCCGTTCGGTGAAAATTCGCGTCGCGAAATTCAGCTGGTCGGTTCGCCGTTCGACTTCGTCCGGATCCGCATCGGCCTTGGCGCGCAGCGCGTCGACTTCGGATGCTTCCTTGCGCAACTGTGCCGCCATTTCGAGCTGTTTGTGCGCATAGCGGGAGATGCCGGAGATCACGTGCGAACGCTCGGCGTCCATATGGTCGAACATTCCCTGCACCAGCATCGTCATTTTTGGTGCGACCTGCTCGGCCGACAGGGAAGTCGCGAAATCCTTGATCTCTTTCTGGGCTTCGGCAATCGGCGTCCGCCGGGCCGCCACCGCCTCGACAAGCGCCGACACACGGGCATCCTTCGCCCAATCTTTCGCGGTCGCAGGAAGCTCCGGCCCATTCCAGATCTGGCCAAGCGAGAGCTGTGGCACCTTACGCTGCATGCAGGGCCAGTCGGGATCGGTGTTTGCCGCGCCGGCGCTCCCCATCGAGGCAAGCGTGGCGACCAGAACCAGAGTGTGAGCAAGCCTCATTCGCGCCATCAGGCGTTTCCTCCCATGTCCTGTTTGCGGATCACCAAACCGCGCGAAGGATCGTATGCGATGATGGCGCCGCCCAGAAACAGCAGCGTGCAGCCGGCGACGACGCCCAGCGACAGCCATTCGATCTGTCCGTAGAAGGCAAAGCGGATCAGTTCGACGGCATAGGTGAACGGGTTGCAGAGGCAGATCTTGTAGAGCAGCGGGCTCGCCTCCTGGATGCGCCACAAGGGATAGAGCGCCGGAGACGCGAAATAGCCGGGAAAGATGACGAAGTTCATGATGCCGGCGAAGTTTTCGAGCTGCTTGATCAGCGAAGACAAGAGCATACCGAGCGCGCAAAGCATCATGCCCGACAGGAACAGTGCCGGCAGCACGTAGAGGTAGCCGAGTGGCGGCGCCTTGACGCCCCACAACCAGGCAACGATCAGGAACGCGTAGACCTGCACGATCGATACGGCCACACCGGCCAGCATCTTCGACACCAGCAGGAACCAGCGCGGAAACGGGCTGACCAGCAGGATGCGCATGTTGCCCATCTCGCGGTCGTAGACCATCGACAGCGAAGACTGCATGCCGGAAAACAGCAGGATCATGCCGCAAAGGCCCGGTGTGATATAGACCTCGTAGAGCACATAGGTCTTGTAGGGCGGGATGATCGACACGCCGAGCACCTGGCGAAAGCCGGCGGCGAAGATGAACAGCCAGACGAGCGGCCGGACCAGCGAGGAAATGAAGCGTTCGCGCTGGTGCAGGAAGCGCAGGCACTCGCGCAGGACGACGCCTTTCAGGCAAATGAGATAGTGGCGCAGGCCGAATGGCTCAGACCGCACCGGCATGATGCCGGCGACCTTTCCAGGCATCGCAGGAGCGCTCATGGCGACGTCTCCGCCATGCCCGCCGCATCGACGCGGCTGAGCTTCGAAAAGGTTTCGCGAATCGAATTTCCACCGTTCGCACGGGTCACATCCGACACCTTGCCGCTCGCGACCAGATCACCCCGCCGCAGTATGACAACATGGTCGGCGTCTTCGACTTCGTCGATCAGATGCGTGGCCCAGAGCACGCCGATGCCCTCTGCCTGGACGAGCTTGCGGATGGTGGCGAGGATGCCCGCGCGGGATTCGATGTCGAGGCCGACGGTCGCCTCGTCAAGCAGGAGCAGGGAAGGTCGGTGAAGCAGCGCCCTGGCGATTTCGATGCGTCGCATCTGACCGCCGGAGAGGCTGCGTGCCTTGTCGTGCTGGCGGCCCTGCATGTCGACCGTTTCAAGCAGCGCGGCAATGCGCTGGCGAGCTTCGCGTCCGCCAATGCCATGCAGCGAGGCGTGGTAGGAGAGATTCTGGTAGACGCTGAGGTCGAGGTCGAGCGTGCGTGCCTGGAACACGATGCCGACCCGTCTGAGTGCTTCGCCGGACGCGCGGCGAATGTCATGGCCGAAGATGCGGATCGATCCGTGACGCGTGTCGTAGAGGTGGCTTATCAGTGAGAACAGCGTTGTCTTGCCGGCCCCGTTGAGGCCGAGCAGAACGGTGAAAGTCGCCGGCGCGATCGAGAAGGAGACGTCGTTGAGCGCCCGCTTCTGGCCATAGGAATGGCTGACGGCGCCGACATCGAGCGCCGCCACCTCTTCTCCCGGACCGTTTGTCCTCATATGCTGCATGCCGGGTCGCTCCTTCAGGACGCGTTGGCTATCTGGCGCCCTGGTCGCCTTTGTCTCACTTGATCGTAATCTTGCCCTTCAGTCCCTTGTCGGCAAGGTCGGGAACCGACCAGGTATATTCGCCCGGGCGAACGGTATGGAACTGCACCTGGATCGTTCCCGCATCGTCGAATTCCAGCCAGGCTGGTCCGCCGTCCATATGCACTTCCAAATCGTTGATGACGATCTGGTCCATCCAGACATTGCGGAAGAGGTCGGTCACGAACTTGTATTCGAAACCGCCTTTGGAGGTGATCTTCCAGCGATACCCCTGGCCGGCGATCAGCTCGAAGTCCTTCTGATTGACGGCATAGGTGGAATCGGCCGAACCGATAATCAATTCCGGCAGGTTCTTGCTGGCACGCGACGGTTTTGGTGTTGCGTCGTCGGCGCTTGCTCCGATCGGAGCAAGGACAAATCCGGCGAGCGCGGCGAAGAAAAACCTGCGGCAAAGTTTCATGTCTTGACCTCCCGATGATCAATGTCTGCTATTTGGGCGAAATGACCACACCCCAGGGCTGCTGGCCCACGGTGAGCGATTGGACCGGCTCGTCGGTGGCCGTGTCGATGAAGGTGATATCGTTGGAATTGCCATTAGTGGTGATTAGCGTTTTCTGGTCGGGCGTGAAGGCCAGATGCCAGACGCGCTGGCCGACGAGGATGTATTTCTCCACCTCGTAGGTATCGGTATTGATCACCGCGACATGGTTCGCCGGGCCGAGCGCGACATAGGCTTTCTTGCCATCGGCACTGATGGCGATGCCTACCGGCTGGATGGTTTCGGCCCGCAGTCCCTGAATCGCGAACTGGATCTTCTTCACCACTTCGCGTTTGGCGTTGTCGATGACGCTGACGGTGCCGCCAACCTCGGCGCTGACCCAGACCTGCGTGCCGTCGGGCTTGAAGTCGGCGAAGCGCGGGCGCGTGTCGACCAGCACGTTGTCGGTCACCTCATGCGTGCCGGTGTCGATGAAATGCGCCATGCTGGTGGTTTCCGAAGTGTTGACCATGGTCTTGCCATCGGGGCTGACACCCATGCCTTCCGGTTCCACGCCGACCGGAATCTCGGCCAGGACCTGCTTGCTTTCGACGTCGATGGCGGTGACGAGATTATCGTCCTCATTGGCGACATAAAGCGTCTTGCCGTCCGGCGAGAGCACGAACAATTCGGGATCGGGGCCGGATGGCAGCGTACCGACGATTTCAAGCGTCGCGGTATCGATGATCTGGACCGTATCGTCATCGCTGGCGCATAGGTAGACGAACTTGCCGTCATGCGAGATGGTGATGCCGCGCGGCCTCTGGCCGACTTCGACGGTCTTCATCACCTGCATCGTCGCCGTGTCGACGACGGTCATCGTGTTGTCCTTCTCGTTGGAAACGTAGGCCGTATAGGCCGATGCGGGGCTGACTGTCAGGCCGGCCGCGAGAATGGCGAATGCGCAAGCTCGTTTCTGCACGCAAATTCCTCCCGATTGACTCTACTTGAGAGCGCATTTCGTTTCCGGCTGATCGACACCGAGCGTGTCGAGTTCGGAGACCTGGTGAAGATAGCCCTCTTGTGGCGATGTCGAGACGACGGACTTGGTATCGCCAAGCAGGATCGGCTGGCGAAGCTGGAGGTTCCATTTGCGGAAGGTCAGCTTCTGCCCCTTGAAAGCAGCAACCGAAAAATCGTCAGAGCGCATGTAGTCGCTGATCTTTTTCGCATCGTCGCCGTTGGTGCGCGTGGTGGCCTCGCCGACGGCACGCACCGCCGTCCAGGCCGACATGTCCTTGGAGAGCATCCGCCGGCTCGTCGTCTTCAGGAAGCGGCTCTGCATCTGGATGCCGCCCCACTGTTCGCTGGCGGGATGCCACGACGATGCAACCAGACCGGCCGTGCCGGCGACCAGCCGCGGCGTCCAGGTGCGATAGGGCACGTAGGTCCCGAAAACCTCGCTTTCGTCGGCGACAAGCACCACGTCATGCTCCGGGAGATCTTGCGTGAACACGGAAATCTGCTGCTGTATCTGCGTGGCGCCGGTGTCGGTGCGCCTGGCTGTGCCGGTATCCTTGAATTCCTTCTCGGCGACGATCTGGCCGCCGAAGCGGGTCGCCGCGCGGCGCAACGCATCGGCGTAAAGATGATCCTGCTCATGCGATCCATAGAGCAGCACCCAATTCGGCCACTTCTTCACCATGAGATACTGCGCCAGCGCATCGGCCAGCATGCTGCGCGTCGGCGCGATATGGAAAACGTTGATGCGGCAGTCCTCCTCGCGAAGGCTGTCGTCGGTCGCGCCGACGTTGAAGATCAGCACGCCTTTTTCGCGGGCGATGTCGGCGATCGACAGCAATTGTTTTGCTGAAAGATCGGCGACCACATAGCGGTCGCCTTTGGCGATCAGGTCCTCGAATGCCCGAACCGCGTCGCCTTCGGGTTTGATCTCGGTCACGTCCAGGCTGAATTTCTGGTTGGTGAACTTTCCCGTCGTGTTGTTGTCGCCGATTGCCACCTCGGCGCCGGCGACACCTTCGTCACGTGGCGGCAGGTCGAGCATGGAAAGCGTCAATTGCGGTGCGTAGGCCCGCAAATAACCTATTTTGATTTCAGTTGTCTTTTTTTCCGGCTTCGCCACCGTTTCCTGGCCTGTCGCGTCGGAAACGTTGACGGTCAGGGAAAAAAAGCACAAAAAGGCAGCGAGAGTGCCTGGCACCGCGCTCGTCATCGATAGTAATTACCCATTCTTGCGCAAAGGTTCGACTGTTGCCGGACCCGCGCCAAGTCAAGGTGCCCATGATCAACTTAGCCGACCCGCAAAATTTATCAAACCCTATCGGACGACTTTTCGCGCCTGCCAGAACGGTGCGGAAAGTCGCCAGCGTCGATTCGCGTGGCAACACCGACGAGACGTGGCGCAGGGATCTCGACTGCCTTTATAAAAACGTCTTGTCCTCCAAGCTGGAGAAACTGTTCAAATGACCAGAATGCTGGCAAGCGTCACCGGCATCGAAGAGGCGGAGATCGCTCTTTCTGGAGGTGTCGACATCGTCGACCTGAAGGACCCGAAGGCGGGAGCCCTGGGCGCGGTGTCCACGGAAACCATGCGCCGAACGATTTCGTTCATCGCTGGTCGGGCTCCGGTCAGCGCGGTCTGCGGCGACCTGCCGATGGAGCCCGAAACGATCCGCATCAAGGCCGAAGAGATCGCGGCGACCGGCGTCGACTATGTGAAGATCGGATTTTTCCCTTCGGCAAATATCTCTGCCTGCGCACAGGCGCTCGAACCGCTCGCCGCACGAACGAAGCTGATTGCCGTGCTGTTTGCCGATCTGGCGCCGGACTTCGAACTTCTGCCGATATTCGCCAGGCATCGCTTCCATGGCGTGATGGTTGATACCGCGCAAAAGGGGAAGGGCCGGCTGCTCAATCATCTGCCGCCGGAGCGTATTCCGGGATTCGTCGATCGCACGAAATCGCTCGGTCTGATGGTCGGCCTGAGTGGATCGCTGGAAGCTCCGGATCTTCCGCGCCTCTTGCCTTTCGCTCCCGATTTTCTCGGCTTTCGGGGGGCGCTGTGTGGCCATTCCGGTCGCACGAGTTCGATCAGCGCCGAGGCGGTCTCGCAGATTCGAGAGTTGATCCCGGCGGAATCCGGGACCGGCGGTCAATCGAGTATCGACTATCGCCTGTTGGCGGCGAGAGGCTATTCGCCGGACACCGACCCGACACTGGGCACGGACAGGATTTTTGTGCGGGATTTTGTTCTGCCGGTCCAGATCGGTGCCTACAGCTTCGAGCATGGCCATACTCAAAAAGTGCGCTTTGATGTGACCGCCGACGTGCTGCAAATCACCGACCATCCCGAGGACATGCGCCATGTATTCTCTTATGACATCATCATGGACGGCATTCGCACCATCGTCGCGCGAGGCCATATCCAGCTCAGCGAGGCTTTGGCCGAGCAGGTGGCGGCGCACGTCCTGGAGAACCAGCGTGTCGTGCGCGTCACGGTAAGGGTGGAAAAGCTCGAGCTCGGCCCTGGCGGCGTCGGCGTCGAGATCGAACGCAAGCGCCAATCGGCGGGACGCGGTGCTGCCTCCGGCACTGCTGGCCGAAAAGACCGAAGCGTTGTTTTCCGACCGCGCCAGGAACGCCCCGAAATGCTCCGAAGGGCCATCGTCAAGCTTGGCGGCAGCACGGCCCATGCGGCGGAGATGAAGAGCTGGATCGCAGCGCTGGCGGGTTCCAGGCTG
The DNA here is from genome assembly GCF_040317955.1 of Mesorhizobium sp. M1342. Taxonomy (NCBI): domain Bacteria; kingdom Pseudomonadati; phylum Pseudomonadota; class Alphaproteobacteria; order Hyphomicrobiales; family Phyllobacteriaceae; genus Mesorhizobium; species Mesorhizobium sp. M1342. Next base: position 127,795 of record NZ_JAMYLI010000004.1, read on the forward strand.
CCGATCGTCATCGTGCCCGGCGGCGGGCTCTTTGCCGATCATGTGCGCGAAACGCAGACCCGCATGGATTTTTCCGACACCGCCGCACATGCCATGGCGATCCTGGCCATGGAACAGTTCGGCCATGTCATCCTCGACCGGGACGAAAGGCTGACGCCGGCGCGGTCGCTGGATGAGATCGGGCGAGCGTTGGAGGCGGGGAAGGTTCCGGTGTGGCTGCCGTCCTCACTGGCACTGCCGGCGCTGGATGTTCCGGCCTCCTGGGACATTACCTCCGATTCTCTGGCCGCCTGGCTTGCCGGCAAGCTTGGCGCAGACGCGCTGTTGCTTATCAAACAGACCGGTGCATTCTTCGACGGCGATACCGCTGACAGCCTGAGGACCCGAGGCATTGTCGACCCAGGCTTTGCCGCCATGCTGCCTGACGGCGTCGATTTCCATCTCGCCGGTCCGAAGGATGCTGCCGAGGCCGGCGCGATGCTCGCGTTGGGCAAGCTGCCCGGCATCAGGATCGTGGCTTCAACAGGGTCGTCGGCAAAGAAGGCGGGATAGCCGATGGTGAAGCTGCATGTGCCGCGCTGGGCGTGGGTTTTGACGGGTTCCGGGCATTTTTTTACGGAGAGCTTCGCACTTGTTCGCCAACTCGAACACTGCGATGTCTTCGTGTCAAAGGCCGCCAACGAAGTGCTGCGCATGTACAAGCTCAAACTTGATTTCCCGGAGACGACGCGCGTGCTGCACGACAAGACCGCGAGCGCGATCCCGGTCGGCGAATTCTACCACGGTGTCTATCACACGGTCGTGGTGGCGCCGGCCACGTCCAACACGGTCGCCAAATGCGTGCATGGCATTTCCGACACGCTCGCCACCAATGTCTTTGCCCAAGCGGGAAAGTGCCGTGTGCCAGCCATCGTCTTTGCTTGCGACACCGCGCCGGAACTCGAAACCCAGGCACCGCACGGGCTAGTCAAGGTCTATCCGCGCGGGATCGACCTGGAAAATACCAAGCAGTTGAAGAGTTTCGAGCGGACCCAGGTGGTCGAGTCGCTCGCTGATCTCGAAGCCTCGCTCACACGGCGACAGGCCGAACTCGCAAGCGATGGCTGAGCGGCTGGTTTTTCTTACCGGCCATCTGGCCAAGGCGCGGCTGGAACGGCTGCTGGCCGGGCTGGGCAAAACCGAATTCGCGTGGGAAATCGTCGACGTCGGCGTCAAGGTCGCCGCGCTGATGAGCGAGGACATTGTGAAGCGTCGGCTCACTCTGACAGGAGACGTCGACCGCGTAATCCTGCCCGGACGCTATCGGGGAAACATCGAGCACCTGTCGGAGCATTTCGGCGTGCCTTTTGTGCGCGGCCCCGACGAGATCGCCGACCTTCCGGCCTTCCTTGGCCGGGCGGGCAAACCGCCGGATCTGACGCGTCACGATATGCGCATCTTCGCCGAGATCGTCGATGCGCCGATGCTGTCGGTCGAGGCACTGATGGCGAGGGCCTCGATGCTAGCTGCGGCCGGCGCCGATGTCATCGATCTGGGCTGCCTGCCGGAGACGCCGTTTCCGTTGCTGGCGGAGGCTGTGCGAGCGCTCAAGGCACGGGGATTCATGGTCAGCGTCGATTCGGCCAGCGTGGACGAACTGACGATCGGGGCACGCGCCGGCGCGGACTATCTTCTCAGCCTCGACGAGAACACGCTGCCGTTGATCTTCGACCATAGGGCTACGGCAGTGTTGATACCTTCCACGCCTGGCGATCTGGATTCGCTCGGCCGGGCCATCGAAGCCGCGCAAAAGGCCGGCGTTGCCTTCATTGCCGATCCCGTGCTCGACCCGATCCATTTCGGCTTCGCCGTTTCACTCGGGCGCTTCATCGAGGCGCGGCGCCGCTGGCCGGACGTCGAATTGCTGATGGGCACCGGCAATCTCACCGAATTGACCGACGCGGACAGTTCTGGTGTTACGGCCGTTCTAGCGGGACTCTGCTCGGAACTCCGGATCCGAAACGTGCTGGCGGTGCATGTCAGCCCACACACGGTGCGGACGATCGAGGAGCACGATATCGCCCGCCGCGTCATGTTGGCTGCTTGCACGGACGGCGCCTTGCCGCGCGGCTATCACCCAGGCCTGTTGCAGGTCCACGATCGCAAGCCTTTCACAGCCTCAACCGACGATATCGAGGCATTGGCGGCCCAGGTGCGCGATGCCAACTTCCGGATCGCGGTAGCGGAGGACGGCATCCATGTTTTCAATAGCAAAGGGCATGCAGTTGCCACGGATGCGTTCGAACTTTTTGCCGGGCTGGACGTCAACGCCGATGGCGCACACGCTTTTTACCTCGGCGCGGAACTGATGAAGGCCGAGATCGCGTGGCGCCTCGGCAAGCGTTATGTGCAGGACGAGCCGCTCGCATGGGGCGTTGCCACGCCGGCTCCCGAAACCGACCGTACCCGTCTTGCCGAGCCGGGCAAGACGCTTCGCGCAAGGAAAGAGCGCTAGGATCATGCCCTACATTCGAGAATCGATCATCACGACGGTCAACAAGGCAGGCAACGTCCACATCGCGCCGATCGGCATCATTGCCGAGAATGACGGCTGGGTGATTGCGCCGTTCCGGCCGTCGGTCACGCTCGACAATCTCGCCGAAGTGCCGTTCGCCATCGCCAATTATACCGACGACGTGCGTGTCTTTGCCGGCTGCCTGACAGGCCGCAAGCATTGGCCAATCGTTCCGGTTGACGGGTTTCCCGTGCCGAGGCTCGAGTCGGCGCTGGCGTATTCGGGCCTCGAAGTCCAGGCGGTCGATGACAATGGCGTGCGCCCCCGCCATTTCTGCCGCGTGGTGCGGGAGGAAGCGCTTGCGCCGTTCACCGGCCTCAACCGAGCCAAGGCGGCGGTGCTTGAGCTGGCCATCCTTGTCAGCCGGCTCGGCATGCTGCCGCGCGACAAGATCGAGGCGGAAATCGCCTACCTTTCGATCGCCATCGAGAAGACAGCTGGCGACGGTGAAAAGGAAGCCTGGGGCTGGCTGATGCAGCGTGTCAGCGATCACTTGACCGCCAAAGGTTCCGGTAGCGAGGACGCCCGAGCATAGACGCGAGCGCCGCAACCTGTTTACGAAGGATATCCCGCCAAAAGCGCTACCGCGGAAGCGGGTGCCGCGCTGCTCGCTTGGCCGCGAACGGTGTCATCCGCGGGGATGATGTCGGCGAAATCGACGTAACTGCGTTCCATGCGTTGGGCCAGTCGCTTGATCTGCCAGCGACCGCTTCCGGCGCCGACGATCGGGACGTCCCGAGGCAGGGTTCCGGCAACCAGCGACGCTGCATCGTGCACTTTGCGCAGTTGCTGCTCGCTGAACCAGCGCGCGACTTCACCCCATTCCGGCGGGGTCAGGTCAGTGGCGTCGCGCCCGACCATGCGCGCCAGCCGCGCGATCGAGCCATCCACGGTCTTTTCCTTGCCGTCGGCGGGAGGGTGCCTGTCGTCGTCCTCGTCGAGCACGCCCAGGATGCGATGCGCGTCGGCGATCGAGGCGAAATACTCGTTCATCAGCGGCGTTAGCCTGCCATGGACGGGAGCCGACGAGGCTACGCCGAACAGGAATGTCCTGGTGAAGCCGGTATAGACCAATTCGCCGGTTAGAAGCCGTCCGGCGTCGGTGTAGCCGTCATTGGCCACGGCGCCGTTCTTGATGGCAATGATATCGGTGGTGGTGGAGCCCATGTCGACGAACAGGGCATCGCCGGCGAGTTTTGCCACCAACAAGGCTGTCGCGTGCCAATTGGCGGAAGCCACATCGGCGGCTAGCTGCGCTGCCTGCTCGACCCCGACGAAACCGGATGGTCCGGCATAGACCAGCTTTTTGTCTGTGGGGAAATGGGTGGAAATCTGACCCAGCAGAGCCCCTACGCCGACATCGCGGGACGGAAAGATGTCCGACAGTTCGCCTGTCATGGTGAATGCGTTGAGATCCGCACCCGCGTAGATCGGAGCCGTTTCGTCGAGGGCTGACGCCAGCTTGTGCAGCCCTTGCCAGAGCGGCGTTGCGATCGTTACCGCCTCGACGATGCGACCGTCTTGTGCGCGGGTCACCTTCAGATGTGCACCGCCAATGTCGAAACCGGCAATGATGCCCTTTCTTTTTTCCACGCTTCAAGCTTTCATGACGGGGGCAATTGGTCGGTGAAAAAAGCGTTGCGTATCATTCCGGTTCTCGACCTGAAAGACGGCGTGGTGGTTCGCGCCCAGCAGGGAAAACGCGATCGCTACAGGCCGATCGTTACGCCGCTCAGCCGAAGCCCTGATGTCGTCGCGGTCGCTGAAGGACTGCGTGGGCTTTATCCTTTTTCGACCTTCTACATCGCGGATCTGGACGCTATCGAAGGCGGTGTGCCAAACAGCGACGCACTCGCCCGGCTGAGGACGATGGCGGAGCCGCCGGAACTTTGGGTCGATGCCGGTGTGGCCGACGAAAAGACACTTTTGGCGGCGCTTGCCGAACGCTCGCTGTCTCCTGTTTTGGGCTCTGAATCGCAGCGGGACGACATGCTGCTGCGGCGTTTTCGCGATCATCCCGATCTCATCCTGTCCCTTGATTTCGTCGGCGATAGTTTTTGCGGACCGCGTTCTCTTCTCGATGAGCCCGAGCTTTGGCCTCAAAAGGTGATTGTCATGACGCTGGCCAAGGTCGGTGCGGCCGCCGGTCCCGACTTCGGGCGGTTGCAGGAGGTCAAGGCCAAGGCCGGAAATCGCGCCGTCATCGCGGCCGGCGGCGTCCGAGATGAGACCGACATCAGCGCCTTGTCCGCGATGGGTGTCGCCGCGGCGCTGGTCGCAACCTCATTGCACAACGCTACGCTCACCCCCGGCCGCCTCGCGTCACTCGGCGCCTGACAATCGTCGCTCGTCAACTCCCGAAGGGCGAGCGCCCTTCGGGAGTTGACGTTTCAAAAGCCCAGAACCTTTTTCAGCCGGCGCAACAGACCATCCGTCTCAGAAGAGGGTTTTTCCTGTGCGGGGCTGTCTCTTGTCTAGGCTGCGAACGGATGCTTGACCTTGTCGCGCTGGGCCGTTGCTTCGGCGGCGGTCGGCGTTCCTGCAACGGCGCGCTGGATAGCTTCCTTTGTCGCCTCGTAATTGTATTTCTGGATCTTGGCGTCGTCCGCCGCGTCCCAATGGATGAATACCCCGACGCAGATGAACACGTCGTCCGCTTCGTTGGCCGGAATGGTCCCGTCCGCGACGCTGTCCTGCACGGCCTTTGCCACGGCGTGCTGCGCCGGGCCGAACATCTGGACCGCCTGCTTGGCGCCCTTGATCGTGACCTTGTTGAACATCACGGTGTTGGGTTTGCATTGAAGATTGGGCGCGATCACCGCCAAAAGCGAAGTAAAGCCGTCCTTGTTGTTGGTAAGCGCGTTGCAGAATGCCGTTTCGACCGCGCTCCCCCGCGGGCCGATGAGCAGGTCGACATGCGCGACTTCGTTGCCGTCTCCCACCAGCGATTCACCGACCATAACCTTTGAGATTTTTGCCATGCCAATTTCCTCCAAGACACAATTATGGTGTCCACGGACGCTGCAACCGAGCAGGCGCTCGATGGACAGCTATCCTTGTTGGCAGCGTCCGGATTTGCCCGGACCGGTTGGCTAGATAGCCGCGGAAGCACAGCTTCCGCTTTTGGAAGTCAAGCACCAACGCCGCGATTATGCAAGGTGAGGGCGAGGGTGTGGACTAAAAGAGTAGCCACGGTGAGGTCGGCCGAGGTGCCGGGATTGATGTTGTCGGCCTTTAACCGACGGTCGAACTCCATGAGCAGGCGAATGCGAGACGGTTCGTCGCCCTCGGCATGGAGCGCCGCCTGGACGGCAACGGCTTCCTGCCGCGCCTGATTTGCGACGTCAACGCCGTGCTTGCGCATCACATGGCTGTCGGGGAAGTCGGCGAAAAACGCCATGTAGACGAATATCGTCGGCCACATGCCGGTTTCTCCACGTGCCAACGCTCCATCCAGCGCCGCGAGCCCGACCCCGAACACGTCGCCGAAACAGCTGCCGTACTGGCGGGCGATCATGTCGCGGTCGGTGGCCTCCCGCATCGCGTCCAGCAAATGGATCTTCGGCTCCTGCCGCACATCGTTGGCGGCTTCTCCGAGGCCACCTGGCGCGGCCGTGACGATCGCCTCGAACACCGCCTTGGTATCCTGCACGCTCAAAGCCCGAAGCAGCGAGTCGAGATTGTCCTGCAGTCTGTCACCGCTCATTTCGGCGGCGCATATCAGTGGCCCTGTCAGAAGGATGATTCCGAGATTGGTATTGGTTGCGACCGCCAGTCGGGTCGCGCGCACCGCCTCCAGCATGCGCTGTCCGACCGGCAGACGAGGATCGGTCAGCGGCCCGGAAGAAACCTCCGCACTCATCATGAATTGAGCGGCCGACATGCCGTGTCCGTCGGCGAACAGATGGACGTTGCCCGGTTTGAGGGCTTCGATCTCCATCCTGCAGGCATCCTTGTAGCTGGCCCGGAGGCGTTCACGCGATAGCGCCAACCTAGCGGCCCTCACGAATTCGCAGGCGCGGCGAAACGGTAGGGCCGCGGCGCGGCGGCCGCTTCGGCGCGGTCGGCCAGGAGTTTCAGCAAGGCATCGGCGATTGCTTCGGCGATGTTCACGGCGACCACCGATTGCAATCCCGACCAGGCGGGCATGCTGTTCACTTCGAGTATGAACAGATTGCCGTCGTCAGCCCGCACGATGTCCACGCCGGCAAAATCCGCGCCGACCGCGGCTGACGCGGCGACAGCCAGCGAGGCCAGTTCCGCCTTGCCATGTTCGGAAACCTGTTCCGGCACGCCGCCCCTGTTGACGTTCGTGATCCAGTCGTCGCTGATGCGGCTCATCATCGCCACGGTCTCGCCGGCGCAGACAAAGACGCGAAAATCCCGGAAAGGCGGACCGGCACGCGACACATATTGCTGAAGGTAGTAGACGCTGTTCACCTCTTCTGCGGCCGGCAGGTCCGAGAGCGTGCGGATCAGCTTTATCCCGCGGCCTTGCGCGCCGAACAATGGTTTCAGCACCAGCGGTCCCCGCGGAAGCTCTTGCGCCGCGATCTCCTCGGCGACGGCAAGTCCTTCTACGGCAAAGGTGCGTGGCGTAGGCAGGCCGGCATTTTTCAAGAGGAATGTCGTCATCGACTTGTCGACGCAGCGCTCGATCGCCTGCGCGGAATTCCACACGGGAACCGACAGTCTGCTTAACGCGTGCAGCACGCCGAGGCGCCGGGTAATCGCTTCGAACGATCCAGCGGCGATCGAACGGACGAGCACGGCGTCGGGCAGCGTGCCGCCGAAGCCAGGGATCGAAAGCCCGCTCGGGCTGCCGGTGTCGAATGCGATAGCCGCCAGCGGCGCGGCTGCAACGGCGGCGCCCCGCCGACCAAGCCCTACCGCCAGGCCGTTGGAGCCGGTGTCCACTTTGTCGCTGACGATCAGGATGCGAGGGATCATGTGGCCTCTCGGGTGCGGGAATGTCGGCGGCGCGAGCGATTCCACGCCCTCATTGCCGCGTCCGCGGCAGGGCTGCACGAAATGCAGTCGTCGGGCAGGCGAATGACGGACGAATCCCTTTGCACCGCCATCCTCTTAGCCGAGACTCCGTTCGAGCATCTTCAGATCACGCCCACCGGCGCGAAACGTATCGCCGGTTTCGATCGCTGTCACGATCACTTCGGCCGGGCTGAACAGCAGCGGGTCGATGGCATAGAAATCGCCCTTGAACCGCGTGAAGATCTCGGCGAAGGGTTGGCCGTAGTCCCGTGAGGCGCTGCTTGGGAGTTTTTCCGCGAGTTTGCCAGCTTCTTTCGCCGATCCTTTCACGAAGAGCTGGACGCTGCCGCCATAGATGATGGCATCGTTGGTTCGGCCCATGGCGGTCAGGAAATCCGGATGGGGGGCGGGGATCGGAGCCGTTCCGATGCCATCGACAACGTTCTCCAGCGGGAATTTGAGATCGTTGATCTTGTGCAGGGCAACCTCGAGCGCGCGCGCAACGATCTGCACGCCGCCGGCAAGGCTTTGTGTCGGCGCATAGAGGAAGGTGAGCTTTTCCGTCGCCAATCCAGTTGCCTTGCCCACTTTCTCAACGATCGCGCGGGGAGGCGGTTCGGCCGTCTCCAGGATAAGCACCGCGGACGATGCGATGTCGCGATAGGAAAGTGTTTCGAACAGCGGTTCGACCCGGGCGAGCGCCCGCGCCGGCCCAGATCCCATGGCGAAATAGTCCTGGCCAGATAGATTCCAGCCCGCATATTGGCTGCCCAGGCAGGCTAGCACCGGCTGCGAAGATCGCGCTTCGACGGTGAACGGCCATTGCTGTGACGCACGATCCATGAACACCGAAACGCTGCCGAGACCGCCCATCGCAGCCTCAGCCATGCGCAGCCCGGCTTCGACGCTGCCGACGGTCTTGGCGCCGGCATCGATCAGGCGCTCGCCCAATGGCCCCGTGGAGACGACGATACGCAGGCGTTCGGCGTCGTCGATCATGCCGTCAACGATGCGCTGTGCATTGTCGTTCAGGAATGCCGAACCGTCTTTCATGTCCGGTCTCCTTCCCATTGGAGTTGCAATTGACTGACTTGTCCCTTGATGAGCCGCTTGGTCGATTGGACGCTCGGACCGCGCGCGAAGACCGTGCAGACAGGGTCGCCGGCAATCAGACGGGTGCCAGCCGACTGCTGGTCCGCTGTCCATTCAGGCCAGGCGATCGACGGAAAGTGAGTGATTGGCGTCGCGGCGTAAGTCACCATCGACGCCATCGAATCGACGAAGCGCGGCAAGCGGAAGACCTGACCCGTCGCGGCGCGCAGATGCGCTTCGATCAATGGCGCTTCGACATCGTCGAAAATGTCGAGGGTGGCGCCCGGCCTCGGATTGATCTCGATGAACTTGTAGCCATCCGGCCCGCGGATGAGATCGGCGCTGCACAATCCAACCAGGCCGGCGCGCCGCGTCAGACTTGAGAGCCAACCGCCGATGAGCGCCGCCTGTCTGCGATCGAAGCGTCTCAACCGCACGGCGCCGCCGTAGCGATAGGGCGCTGTCGGGGAGGGGGACGTCCATTGTTGGCTGAAGCCCACGACGTGCGCGGTTTGCCCGTTGCCGACGAACAGGGCCGAGATGCTGCGACCGGCAACGAAGCGCTGGAAGTAGCGGCCGGCGGTCGGGCTTTCTCCGGTTGCTCGTCTGACGTGCCCGCCACCGGCGCCGCCCGCGGTCTTGGCCACCCAGTTCTCCGGATCAGGCGGTTGGTCCCATCGCAATTGCGGATGCGGGATGCCAAGTTCGGCGCAATCATCAGCCAGCAACTGCGGATCCTTGATCCTGCGGATCGCGCCGCCGCCATTGCCTGCGAGCGGAAAGTGTCGCGCGATCTTGTCCACGGTCTCAGGCATCCGCTCAAACCCAGAGCCCAGGATAATGGCGACCGGGAGGTCGTCGCCAGCCAATCGCCGAAGCGTGTCGATGATGCGCTCGCCATCGACGCCCCCCTGCAGGTCGCCTGGCAATATCGTCGCGCGTTCTGCGAGCGCGACGGTGTCCGTATCGCAAAAGAAATCGGCGACCAGCGGACGATAGCCGGCGCGACGCGCGGCGGCGGCCAGCGCCCGGCCTGAAATTGCCGCGATCAAAAGAGATCCGGCGTTACTTGGCAATCTCGCGTGCAAGGGAAAACGCTTCCTGAAAATCGAGCGTGATCGTCTTTTCGGATTCGATCATTCTTTTGAAGAGACCGAATTCGACCTTATATTTGACATTGCCGATGGCAAGCGGACCAATGCCGACAGCTTTTGCCGTTTCGAGTGGATCACCATTGGCATTGACGGCCAATCCTTCGATGCCGGCCGGGGGAACAGCATTGACGTCGGCCGCAATAAGCAGGTCATTGCCTTTCAATTGGGCTTTGGAGACCACTTGGACGCCGGCTTTAGCGCAAGCCAGGATAATTTCGTTTGCCTCGACCAGCTTTGTCTTGCGGGCGTCGCTCGATCCGTCAGCGGCATCGACGATGATGTTGAATCTGCTTTCGATCTCGGCCGCGATCTGCTTGACCCTTTCGATGCCGTCATGGCCGACAAGTGTGACCCGTGCACCTTCCTCTGCCGCGATGACGGCGGTGCAGAAGCCGACGACGCCGGTGGCGCCGAAAACAGCCACCCTCGTATCCCTGAGCCCACGCTGGAATTTCTTCTCCAGCGCCTTTTCGACCTTGGCCACCATCGCCGCGGCCGTGGTGAACGAGCCGGCCGGATCGGCAAATACCGAAACCTGGAAAGGCGGCACCATCGCCTTCTTCGCGGCGTCGAACATGTCGAGCGCCAACGAGGCATCCTTCCCGGCGATGAAGATGCCGGTGTCGACACCCGCATCCGGCGGGCGCGAAAAGATCGCGTCCTGGACCAGGCCTGTCACTTCGGCGAGGCTTACATCGACATAGGGGACGACGGCGTCGAAACCTGCGTCGAGCGCCATATTCACGTCGAAGGGGCTCATCTGCTTCAACGGTGTCAGCATGTGCAGGATGTGTTTGCGGGCCATTTCTTGCCTTTCTGCCTGAAACGGGAGCGTCAGCTGCCGACGAGATTCAGCCTGGTTGAGCTGATCTTCGCGCCGGAGTTCCTGCCCTTGACGATCTTGATCTCAAGGCCGTCTCCAACTTTCGTCTTCCGAACCGCGTCGACGAACTTGAGTGCGGCGTCATGCGATGGCGCGAAGGCAAAGCCTGTCGGCCCCCAGGAACTCTGGCCGATGCCGACTGCGCCTTCTTCATTGAGACGGTGGGCCGCCATCTCGACCCGCTTCGAGGTGAACACGCCGCCCTGCGCCGGGGCGAAATGGCTGCCGATCAGCATCTGTATCGCGGTGACGGCGGCGCCGAATGCCGGAAGGTCCCGCTCGACCAGAGCCGGCATAATGCCCATCAGCACCCTCCGGCAGATCTCCCCGCTGCCTGCCGTTGGGAATGGCGGCAGCGAACGAAACGCCGCGACCTCGGCAGCGCCATGCAGTCCATGCCCGGAATGGTCGAGGATGAGGATGACGCGCCACTCTTCCGGAAACGGCAGCCGCGCGACGACCGGAGGCGTTCCGCCGCGGTCGTTCTTGCCGGCGTCGACTATGACGCCGCCGTCTTCGAAACTTGCGATGCCGATGCCGGATCGGCCGCCCCGCTCGAGCAGGCTGGCGTCGCCGACGATATCCAGAGGCAAATTATGGAGAGTGCGCAATGCCGAGGCGACGGCAAGGGCGATCTGCGTGCCGGACCCCAGACCCGCATGACTGGGGATCGACTGCTCGACCACCAGATGGTGCTGGCCGCGAATGCCGAGATGCTTGCAGAGCGTCGACAGATGCTCGCTGGCGCGGGTGCTCTCGGAGTCTTCGACGATGGTCTCGCCGGACCGCGACAGGGTGACGACGGTTTCGGGTTCGCTCAATGGAAGCCCGACGCTGCCGAACCGCCGTCCGGCATCGCCATTGAGATCAAGGAAGCCAAGGTGCAGGCGAGCGGGCACTCGTATGGTAACAGAATTCGACATCTGCCCCCCGATGGGTGCATCATGGATGCATCATGGAAGTTTAGGTGCCCGGTACCATGATAACTGTTTTCGTCGATGGGGCAAGCCAAAGAGAATGCATCACGTGTTTGCCGGCTCCGGCGCATAGACAGACCGAGCAATTCGCGGAGGTCGAGATGAACGAGACAGTCAAGGAAAAGGTCCATTCGGAAGCCGAGATCGCCGATCGGCTTGAGAAGGAGCTGCCGAAATGGCGTTACGAAAACGGCTGGATCCGGCGCAAATACAAGACCCACAGCTGGAAATCGACGCTCATGGTCATCAACACGGTTGGCCATCTCGCCGAGGCGGCGTGGCACCATCCCGATATCACCGCCTCCTATGCCTGGGTCGAGGTGCGCCTGACGAACCACGCGGCGAAAGGCATTACCGACAAGGATTTCGAGTTGGCGAAAAAGATCGAGGATGTTGTTCAGTGGCAGCCGGCCAAGGAAGGCGGGGCGCTGGAAGGCACTCCGCTGACCGATCAACGCTTCGCTTACGTCAAATATGACTAGGCAGGGTCGGAATTTGTTGACGCGTATGAAAACATTCGCTGATCCGCTGCAAGGTGGGGTTCACGGCCAATCCAGTTTCGTCTAGGATCGGGCCGGCACCAGAAAGTAGTTTAGCGAATGGCGGTTGCTTGGATCGGCAACCGGGAAGCGCTGATTGAGCACGCGGCTGCGCATGCCGCGTCGCTATTGTCGTCAAGTCGGTGCCCGGTTTTCAGCTTTGATACGGATATAGACGGCACCAGGGCGGCGATCGCGCTGGCCGAGCGGGCTGGCGCGGCATACGACCATGCCGATGGCGCGGCACTTGCCCGAGAGACCGCGCTTTTTACGGACACGGGGGCAATGACCGTCGCCCCCGGAGAGACGCGCCGGCGTGCCGATGTCGTGGTGATCGTGGGCGAGCTCCCGCGGATCCATCATGGTCTTGTTGGCGAACTCGCTGGAACGGTTCCCGACCTCTCGACCGGGAACCAGCGCGCGTTCTTCGTGGTAGGTCCAAACGGGATGTCTGTGCCGCCGCTGAACGGCGGGCGCAAGGCAACGCAACTTTCCTGTGGCCAAGCCAGCCTCGCCGCCACGCTGGCGGCACTGAGAGCACAGTACAAAGGGCAGCGTACATCGCAACCGGTGTCGAATTTCAATGATTTCGCCAAAGCTCTGGCGGCCGCGCATTTTCCCGTGTTCCTGTTTTCAGGCCACGCCGCCGAAGGCTTGGCTTTGGAGATGCTGCAAGGACTAATCGCCGATCTCAATCGCAAATCGCGCGCATCCGGCCTTCATCTGCCGGCGAACGAAAACGGCTGGGGAAGCACGCTCGCCTCGGCTTGGATGACAGGTTTTCCGCTGCGCACGGGCTTTGCGCGCGGCTTCCCGGAGTTCGATCCCTGGCGTTACGATGTGGCGCGCATGATCGCTGCCGGCGAAGCCGACCTGCACCTGCGGATCTCCGCCACAACGGCTCAAGCGATGGAAAAAAAGCGCCGCATGGCGCTGATTGCGTTGACGAAAACGCAAGAGCCGGTTGCCGGCGCCGTAGTCACCATCGCCATCGGCAAGGCTGGGGTCGATCACGATGCGGTTGTCTACTCCAGCCGCACGGGCTCGCTCAGGTCGATTGATGCGCAAGCGGCCTCGCAATTGCCCTCCGCCGCGACGATCATCCGCCTGATCGCTACCCATGCTTTCGCCGAGCCACTGCCATGCTGACGAAAATCGCCGGCGGCGACATCATCGATCCCGTCAACGGCCGTCTCGGCAAGGGCGACCTCTGGATCAAGGACGACAAGATCGTTCCGGCGCCGGCGGGAGGGGCGGCCGACCGGATCATCGAAGCCAGCGGCTGCATCGTGATGGCTGGCGCCATCGACATCCACTCCCACATCGGCGGCGGCAATGTGAACACCGCGCGGCTGCTCTTGCCCGAACAGCACGCCGCCCATCAGGTGAGGCCAGCAACGACGCCGCTCTCCAATGCCGGCTGGTCGACGTTCCAGACGGGCTGCCTCTACGCAAAGATGGGCTTTACGACGGTGGTCGAGCCGGCGATGTCGCCGGGAGCGGCGCTTCATACGCATCTCGAACTGGCTGACATCCCGATCATCGACAAAGCGACCCTTGCCATTCTCGGCAATGACGATTTCCTGTTGTCGATGATCCGCGACGACGCCCCCCGAACGATGATCGAAGACTATGTCGCCTGGACGGTCGCTTCGACGCGAGCGCTTGGGGTCAAGGTGATCAACGCCGGTGCGGCCGCCGCCTTCAAGGAGAACGTCCGCACCTTCGCGCTGGACGATGTCGTGCCTTCCTATGGCGTCAGTTCGCGCAAGATCGTCAAGACGCTGCAGGCCGCCGTCGACAGTCTTGGCCTGCCGCATCCCCTGCATGTCCATTGCAACAATCTGGGCAGCCCCGGATCGGCGGATACGGCGGCTGCGACGATTGCAGCGGCGGATGGGCTGCCGCTGCATCTCGCCCACCTCCAGTTCTATGGCTATGGCACGGAAGGAAAACGCGGGTTTTCTTCCGCCGCCGCACGGCTTGCCGAACTGGTCAATGCGACGCCGGAAGTCACCATCGATATCGGCCAGGTCATGTTCGGCCAGACGGTCACGGTCTCCTCCGACGTCATGCGGCAGTTTTCGGCGCGTGGCAGCGCGCACCCCAAAAAGACCGTCATTCATGACGGTGACGGCAATGGCGGCGGCATCGTGCCCTACAGCTATGGCAAGGACTTCTACGGCACGATGCAGTGGGCGATCGGGCTCGAGCTTTTTCTCCTGATCGACGATCCCTGGCGTGTGTTCTTCACCACCGATCATCCCAACGGTGCACCTTTTACCGCTTATCCGGCGCTGTTCGAACTGCTGATGAGCCGGGAAGCGCGCACCGAAATGACCGCCGGACTTTCATCATCCGCCCTGGCGCTCTCTACCCTGGCCGCAATCGACCGCGAATACACGTTCGAGGAAATCGCCATCATGACGCGCGCGGCGCCAGCCAAGCTGCTCGGCTTGACGGATCGAGGCCATCTCGGCGCCGGTGCAATAGCCGACATCGCTGTCTATCGCAGGGACCGCAGTATCGCGAAAATGCTCGGACAAGCGGCGTATGTTTTCAAGGATGGCCATCTCGTCGTGCAAGACGGGGAAATCATCCATTACCGCTGGGGCAAGGCATTGAGGCTCAAGCCGCCTGTCGACAAGGCAATGGTGCGACGGCTCGAGGACTATCACCAGCAGCGCTACGGCCTGTCGCTGGACTGGTTCAATTTTCCGGATTCCGCGATTGCGCGCGAACAGCCATTCGGCGAGGTGCCATGCCGAACATGAGCGTCAATGGGGTAACGATCGACGATACCTTCGCCGAAGCCTTCGGCATGCGCGCAACCGCCATCGTCATCACCGCGCCGAGTCGGAAATGGGCTCGCCAAGCGGCGATCACGATGACCGGCTTCGCCACCTCGGTGATCGGTTGCGGCTGCGAAGCAGCAATCGATCTCGACCTGCCGCCATCGGCCACACCGGATGGCCGGCCGGGCTGCCGCGTCATGATTTTCGCGATGGGAACGGACGAATTGCAGAAACAACTGCTCAATCGTGTCGGCCAGTGCGTTTTGACCTCGCCGGGTTCCGCCTGCTTTGCCGGGCTGCAGGGCAGCGCCGAGCTCAAGCTCGGTTCGGCGCTGCGTTATTTCGGCGACGGCTGGCAAATCTCCAAGAAGATCGGCGACAGGCATTTCTGGCGTATTCCCGTCATGGATGGCGAGTTCCTGTGCGAAGCAACGACCGGACTGACGAAGGAAGCTGTCGGTGGCGGCAATTTCTTTGTCATGGCGCAAAGCAGCGCCAACGCTTTGGCCGCTGCCGAGGCCGCGGTCGGTGCGATCGGCATGGTGCCTGGCGCCATCGTGCCGTTTCCGGGCGGCATTGCCCGTTCGGGTTCCAAGATAGGTGGCAAATACAAAGGCATGATCGCCTCGGCCAACGAAGCCTACGCGCCGACGCTGCGCGGCGTCGTCGCGAGTGAACTCGGTCCCGACATCAACGCCGTCCTGGAAATCGTCATCGATGGTGAAACCAATGATGCAGTTGCCGCCGCGATGAAGGCCGGCATCAAGGCTGTCATACAGCTCGGACCGAAAAGAGGCGCGGTTCGCATCAGCGCCGGCAATTACGGCGGCAAGCTCGGAAAATTCATCTACTCGCTGAAGGATATGCTGCCATGAAGGCGCTGACCTTCACCCTGGTTGCCGAGCCGCCGGAGCGCCTTGACCTGTCGCCGCTGACGCCGGAGCGGCTGGCCGGGATCGAAAGCCGCGACGTCGAAAGAATCCAGATCGGCATGTCGAAACACGGATCGAAGGTGGGCGACATTTTTCGCGTCGCCGGCAGCGATCCGACAAACATCGTGTTCGAAGGCGGAAGCGCGCGCCTTGACCTTGTGGCGCAAGGCATGCGGGGTGGGTCGGTTCGCCTCGTTGGCAATGCCGGCGCCCAGGCCGGGCGCGCCATGCGCGGTGGCAAGCTGACGATCGAAGGCAATTCGGGTCCATACGCCGGCTCCGGCATGCGCGGCGGCAGGCTTGAGATAACAGGCAATGCCGGCGACCACCTCGGCGCGCCGCTCGTGGGGGAACTGGCCGGCATGAACGGCGGTGTGTTGATCGTCAGGGGCAAGGCGGGCGCCTTCGCGGCGGACCGCATGCGGCGCGGCCTGATCGCGGTGCTGAAAGGCTCCGGCGACCTTGCCGGCAGCCGCATGATCGCCGGCACGCTGGTGGTGGCCGGTGGCACCGGTGATATGCCCGGCTATCTGATGCGTCGCGGTTCGATCCTTCTCGATCGCGCGCCGGCACGCATGTCGCCGAGCTTCGTCGAATGTGGCGCGCCCGAGAGCGTTTTCGCCGCCATCATCGATCGTCATCTGATCGCCGAGGGCATTTTGAAACGGCCGCTTCTGGGGAGCGCACCGCACAAATATGGCGGGGACAATGCAGTGCTCGGAATGGGCGAGGTTCTTTTTCCGCGCTGAGATCCGTCGACACAAGAACCATAGGATGGCAGGACGCAAGTGCTTGCCGCTGGGTGGCAGTGGTGGGGCCGACCGTCATTCGGCCTGCAACGTGGAGAACACATGAAAATCATCTCTCAAACGAAAGCCCATGGCGGCGTGCAGGGCGTCTATTCCCATTGGTCGACGAGTTGCCGTTGCGACATGACTTTTGCCGTTTTCATACCTCCGCAGGCGCGGGAAACGCCTTGTCCCGTTGTGTGGTATCTCTCAGGCCTAACGTGCACCCACGCCAATGTAATGGACAAGGGCGAGTACAGGCGCATGGCCGCCGAGCTTGGTCTGATGGTCGTCTGTCCCGACACCAGCCCGCGCGGGCCCGACATTCCGGATGAAAAAGACAACTGGCAGTTCGGCTCCGGCGCTGGCTTCTATCTCGATGCGACGCAAGAGCCTTATGCGAAGAATTATCGCATGTATTCCTATGTCACCGAGGAGTTGCCGGCTCTCATCGCGGCTGAATTTCCAGCCGATATGGCGCGCCAGGCTATCTCCGGCCATTCGATGGGCGGGCATGGCGCGCTGACGATTGCCTTGAAGAATCCGCAGCGTTTCAAGAGCTGCTCGGCGTTCGCCCCGATCGCCCAGCCAAGCACCGCCGGCTGGTCGAGACCGGCCTTTGAGAAGTATCTGGGCAAGGATGAGGCCTCGTGGCGAACCTGCGACGCGACGTCGCTCATCGACGACGGATACCGTTTCCCCGAATTTTTGGTGGATCAGGGAACGTCGGACGGATTTCTTGACGACGGGCTGAGGCCTTGGCTGCTTGAGACGGCCTGCGCCAAAGCAGGTATTCCGCTGAAGCTGCGGATGCAGGATGGATACGATCACTCGTATCTTTTCATCTCCAGCTTCATGGACGACCATCTGAGATGGCATGCTGAGAGGCTTTGATCTGGGCAGGCCGAAGGCATGGCCAGATGCAAACAAGTTATCGAATCCGACGCCTTACACCGAGGGCGCCGCGCCTGCCGCCGTCAATTGCTACACATTCAGCCCCGACGCCGCCCACGCGAAAGAACTGAAAGCAGTAGCCGACCTCAATGAGATCCCCGAGCCGCCCTGCGGCGAAATGCCTGACGGCATCCAGTATTTCGAGGTGCCAGCGGGTGAGGCGCGCAAGCTGCTGTTCGTGCGTATGGCCCAGGACGAGCCGTTGTTTGACGAGCAGATGCTGCAAATGTTGGCGGGCTAGACAGTGGGGAGTACGGAGGTCCAAGCTCGTGTAAGACGAAAAGGCGCTGATCGACCTTTAGCTTCGGTCGACGTCAAGCGGCTTTGGGAAAGTCGGAAAGAATAACCTGATCTTGGGTGGCGATCTCGGCGGCCGCTTGATATGCATCACGTCGCGGAGCTTCCGAGAAAAAGCCTTCACCAAGTTCTGTCATTAAATCTTCGAGAACGGTTACCAGGCGTAGGAAGGGCGCCTCTATAGTGCGCGGGCTAGATTTTATCGTTCTTAAATAAAAATTTCGGAAGCCCTTTATCTTAAAGCCAACAGGCTCACGAGTTTCGAGATCTAGTATCAAAGTAAGAAATTCATCGATGCGCCGGTACACAACCGGGGCGTCAACTCTAACGTACTCAAGAGCGTCGGCGTCTTCGTAGTACAGTGCTCTCGGCGTATACTCACCAAACGTTGCGGTTAGCATGCCCATAGCTACTTGTCCTGCTCTACCACAGTCTCCGACGGAAACGCGATTTATGATCGATTGGCAGCATCGGATTCTCGGGATCGCACTCGACGAGCTGCCAAAGCACGATCACACCTTCCGTTACCGGCGGCTTACCATCCATCTGATTATGCCTCCGGCCCTCCGGAAAATCAAGCCGAGCGTATATCACAAATACGAGGTCAGCGGGCATGTCGAACTGTTTGATCAAGCATCCCATAGAAGGTTCATACTTCAACCCTATTGTGGGCTTGGTCACGAAGGCCACGTAATCGAACCCTCGGTCGTCCTCGCCGGCAGGTCGCATCAAGCCTCGAAAGCAAGCGTGGGCCCCACCTAACCCGCGGGTTCCTCGAGAGTCTGCGGTATCAAATTTTGCTGCTCCCGATATTGGTGGCACCAGCCCATGAACATGCCACCAAACGTCGAGGATAGGTTGCCGCTGGCGAGCGTCCAAGTGTTTTTGAAGGTCACCGGTGGTGAGCCGATAGGCCATAATCCGATTTTTGTCGAACGGTGACCTACCGATGGCAGTCGCCGGCGGCGACAACCATCTAGCAGGCTTTTGGTTGCCTCCGACTATAAGCCGGAACTTGGGTTGCTCCCGCTCAGCCATGTCGGAAACTCGCGAAGCCTCAGCTGCACCCGCTCGTCGAGCCGCACGTGTCGCACTTCTCGCAGGTCCCGTTCCGCACCATGGTAAAATTCTGGCACTCGGAGCAGGAATTGCCGGTGTAGCCCTGGAGCAGCGACTTGGCGCGGCGGTCGTTGGCGAGTTTCTTGGCTTCGGCCGCCTCAACGGCCGCGGCATCGGTGAACAATCCCGCCGTGGCGTCGGAAGCAGCCGCTTCCTCGAAGGCGATGTCCTCGGCCAGTTCCTTTGCCCGTTCCTCATAGTCGCGCTTGTAGGCGACCGCTTCGTCGCTGGCCGGTTTCAGGGCCAGCACGTTGGAGCCGGAGAAGGCGGTCGGCACTGAGCGGGCAGGGGCACTCGAGGGGGCCGCAAAGCCTTTCGGATCGTTGCCGCTGACGCGCGACACCAGCTTCACCGGCGAGGCGCCACGGGTCAGGCCCTTGGAGACCGCATCGGTCTTGCCTTCGCTGATGCCACGGCCAAGTGCGGTGTTGGAAAAGTCCGACTGGTCGACATGGGCGAGGTCATTGCGGCCGAGATAGGAAATCGCCAGCTCGCGGAACACATAGTCGAGGATCGACGTCGCGCTCTTGATGGCGTCATTGCCTTGCACCATGCCGGCCGGCTCGAACTTGGTGAAGGTGAAGGCGTGCACATATTCGTCGAGTGGCACGCCGTACTGCAGGCCGAGCGAAATGGCGATGGCGAAGTTGTTGAGAAGGCCACGCAAGGTCGCGCCTTCCTTGTTCATGTCGATGAAGATCTCGCCGAGACGGCCATCGTCATATTCGCCGGTGCGCAGGAAGATGGTGTTGCCACCGATCTTGGCCTTCTGCGTGTAACCCTTGCGGCGGCCGGGCAGCTTTTCCTGCTCGCGCGACACGCGCTCAATGATGCGTTCGACGATCCGCTCGGTGATCTGTGCGGCACGTGCTGCCGCAGGTGCGGCGAGCAGCTGCTCGACGGCATCATCCTCGTCGTCCTCGCCATCGGCGAGCAGCGAGGAGTTGAGCGGCTGCGACAGCTTCGAGCCGTCGCGGTAGAGCGCGTTGGCCTTCAGCGCCAGCTTCCACGACAGCATGTAGGCGCCCTTGGCGTCTTCCACCGTCGCATCGTTGGGCATGTTGATGGTCTTCGAGATGGCGCCGGAAATGAAGGGCTGTGCCGCCGCCATCATCTGGATGTGGCTGTTGATGGACAGCGAGCGCTTGCCGATCTTGCCGCACGGGCTGGCGCAATCGAACACCGCCAGGTGTTCGGCCTTGAGGAACGGTGCGCCTTCCAGCGTCATCGCACCACAGACATGGATGTTGGCGGCCTCGATGTCTTTGCGGGAGAAGCCGAGCGCCGGCAGGATCTCGAACGAGAAGTCGTTGAGCTGCTCGTCGGTGAACCCGAACGTCTCCTTCACCCAGTCGGCGCCGAGCGTCCACTGGTTGAAGACGAACTTGATGTCGAAGGCCGATTTCAAGGCTGCGTTGAGCGCGGCGATCTTGTCGTCGGTGAAGCCCTTGGCCTTGAGCGCGCCGGGGTTGATGGCGGGCGCCTGGTTGAGGTTGCCGTGGCCAACCGCATAGGCCTCCATCTCCGCGATCTGGGCTTCGGAGTAGCCGAGCGTGCGCAGCGCTTCCGGCACGGCGCGGTTGATGATTTTGAAATAGCCGCCGCCGGCCAGTTTCTTGAACTTCACCAGCGCGAAGTCGGGCTCGATGCCGGTGGTGTCGCAATCCATGACCAGGCCGATCGTGCCGGTCGGCGCAATCACGGTCGCCTGCGCGTTGCGGTAGCCATGCTCCTCGCCGAGTTCGATGGCGCGGTCCCAGGCGGCCTTAGCGTGGGTAGCAAGGTCCTGCTGCTTCAGGTCGGAAGCGACCAGCGGCACCGGATTGACGGCGAGCTTCTCGTAGCCCTGCTTCTCGCCATAGGCGGCACGGCGATGGTTGCGCATGACGCGCAGCATGTTCTGCGCATTGCGGTCGTAGTCGGCGAAGGCGCCGAGCTCGCCGGCCATCTCGGCCGAGGTGGCATAGGCCATGCCGGTCATGATCGCGGTGAGTGCGGCGCAGATCGCGCGGCCTTCATCGGAGTCGTAGGGAATGCCCGACGTCATCAGCAGGCCGCCGATATTGGCATAGCCGAGGCCGAGCGTGCGGTATTCGTAGGACTGCTTGGCGATCTCCTTCGACGGGAACTGCGCCATCATGACCGAGATTTCGAGAACGATGGTCCACAGCCGCACCGTGTGCTCGTAGGCTGCGATGTCGATCGTGCCGTCAGCGTTGCGGTAGGGCAGCAGATTGATCGAGGCGAGGTTGCAGGCCGTGTCGTCGAGGAACATGTACTCCGAGCACGGGTTCGACGCCCGGATCGCACCGGCCGATGCGCAGGTGTGCCAGTCGTTCATCGTGGTGTTGAAATGCAGGCCCGGATCGGCCGACGCCCAGGCGGCGTAACCGATCTTTTCCCAGAGATCCCTGGCCTTCAGCGTCTTCAACACCTTGCCGTCCTTGCGGGCGGTCAGGTGCCAGTCGGCATCGTCCTCGACGGCGCGCAGGAAATTGTCCTTCAGCGACACCGAATTGTTGGAGTTCTGGCCCGAAACCGTGAGGTAGGCATCCGAATCCCAGTCGGTGTCGTAGGTCTTGAACGACATCGAGCTATAGCCCTGCTTGGCGAACTGGATGACGCGGTAGATGTAGTTCTCCGGCACGGCCGACTTCTTGGCCGCCTTGATCTCGCGCTTCAGCGCGGAGTTGATCGACGGGTCGAAGCAGTCGTCGCCATTGCCTTCGCAGTTGACGCAGGCCTTCATGATCGCTTCGAGATGCTTCTTGACGATCTTCGAGCCGGTCACCAGCGAGGCGACCTTCTGCTCTTCATTCACCTTCCAGTCGATGAATTCCTCGATATCGGGGTGGTCGGCGTCGACGATGACCATTTTGGCGGCGCGGCGCGTGGTGCCGCCCGACTTGATGGCACCCGCCGCACGGTCGCCGATCTTGAGGAAGCTCATCAGGCCCGACGAGCGGCCGCCGCCGGACAGTTTTTCGCCTTCGCCGCGCAGCAGCGAGAAGTTGGAGCCGGTGCCGGAGCCGTATTTGAACAGGCGCGCTTCACGCACCCACAGGTCCATGATGCCGCCTTCGTTGACGAGGTCGTCCTGCACGCCCTGGATGAAGCAGGCATGCGGCTGCGGATGCTCGTAGGAGGATTTCGACTTGGTCAGCTTGCCGGTGAACGGGTCGACATAAAAGTGGCCCTGGCTCGGGCCGTCAATGCCATAGGCCCAGTGCAGGCCGGTGTTGAACCATTGCGGCGAGTTCGGCGCGACGCGCTGGGTGGCCAGCATGTAGGCAAGCTCGTCGCGGAAGGCGCGCGCGTCTTCCTCCGACCCCTTGAAGTAGCCGCCTTTCCAGCCCCAGTAAGTCCAGGTGCCGGCAAGCCGGTCGAAGACCTGGCGGGCGTCGATCTCGGAACCGTAGCGCTCGGCTTCCGGCAGCTTCGCCAGTTCCGCCTCATCGGCGACGGAGCGCCACAGGAAGGAGGGGACGTCGTTCTCCTCGATCTTCTTAAGGCGTGCGGGGACACCGGCCTTGCGGAAATATTTCTGCGCCAGGATATCGGCTGCAACCTGGGAGAACTGCGCCGGCACGTCGATATTGTCCAAGCGGAACACCACCGAACCATCCGGATTCTTGATCTCCGAAAGCGCCTTGCGGAATTCGATCTCCGCATAGGCAGATTGTCCTGGCTTGGTGAAACGACGCTCGATGCGCATTGGTCCGGTCCCTTTTGTCTATATATAGCGCTTTTCCCAAGGGATTTCTGCCCCCGATGCGAAACGCGCATGTCCGCCGTCTGCCGGGCGTTCGAAACGACCGGCTCTCCATTTTCGCGGTCTCCGCCGGCCCTGCTGGTCAAACTCCTTGCGAAGTATCTGTCCAACGCGCCGACGAACCCGCGGGTCCCTCAAAACTGATTTTTTCCGATTCCCTCGATCGAGGGAAATTCACACTATCTAGCGTCGAACCTACCTGCAAACACTAAATATAGTATTAACAGACAATTTATTCAAGCCCGACAATTGTCCCTATCGTCCCAACCGCCCCACAATCCCAACGCTTCCGCCGGCCTCGTAAACAGGCGGAAATGCGAGCAAAAACGCACATAGTCCGGGAAAAAAGACCGGGCTCAGAACTTTCCGGTCGCACTCTCAACAGGAGCACATGGCCTATAAAAGGCGACTCGTTTTGCGCCGTCAAGGATTCGTTTGCGTAGCTTTTGTGACCCCAACATCTTGTGTGTCACATATGTGGATAACGGGGATAGAATGCAGGCGCGGATCACGATTTTCCGCGCGCAAGCTTGCCCGGGCGTCAGCCGTAATGCAGCCGGGGTTTTGGCTCGGTGCCGGTGAACTGCACCCCGATACGGTCGTTGCGTCGCCAGCGGACCTCGCAACGATAGGCAATGCCGTCGAGCGGCACATAGAGAAGGAAGCGATCTGGGACCCGGGCTTCGAGCGGTATCTTCAGTTCGGCGCCGCCGTCGTGCTGATTGCGCAGCGTGCAGCCCACTTCCGAATTCGAAATTCCGGTGATGATCGACCCGCCCTTGAGCACGCGCGGACGACGCTCGCGCTGGGGCTCGTCGGACTCGTTTGGAATTGGATTTGCGGGATTCGCCATCGATCAAAAATACCAGAGCTGCCGAATCCTATCCTTGATTCCTTAGCAAAGCATTCATGTCGATACGCGGCAACGCATGTCCAGCCCTTGCAAGCCAGTCCCGTTTTGCAAAGAGCGCGGTGTGGCCGCCCGTCAGGAGAAGCTGTGCGGGTCGGCGCAGAAATAGGCGATGATCTGGCAAAGGTCGGGTTCGTTGACCATGCGCACCGCTTCGCTTGCGCGGACCCATTTGCGGGTGCGTGAGTGTTTTTCCTTCCAGCGGTCCGCGACTTTGTCGACATGCAGCGGAAACACCAGGACCTCGCACGGCACTTCTTCGCCGGAAGCCAGTACCTTGGCGTAGAAGTAACGGCCGGCTTCAAGATGAGAGACACGACCGCGCAGCCCGGCCTCCTCGCCGGCTTCGCGCGCCGCGGCCTCGCAGAGCGGCTCCCTGGCCTCGGGCCAGCCCTTGGGCAACACCCATCGACCCGTATCGCGGCTGGTGATCAGCATGATCTCGACGCCGTCTCCCGTGTCGCGCCAAGGCAGGGCGGCAACCTGCAGGCGGCACGGCGCCGTGCCGAAGAGCCGTCGGACCCTTTCGGCCAGATGATTGTGTGTCGTTGGCCTCGTCAACATCGAAGAAGCTAGCCCCAGCCTCCGGAATCGTTTGCCGTCTCACGAATCTTACGGCTAATTGTCGGCAATAAAAGTAAAAAATTTCATTCGCCTGGCCGATTTCCGCCGATAGACGTCGATTTCACAAAATATCCGGCCCTGCCGGACCTGTTTGCGAAAGCAAATCATCCCCAGTGCAAGCTGCCGGTCTGTAACAGGCAGGTAGTTCGAATCAGCCCGCGTGGTCGTCGGCGATCGGCTTCTGGTAGGTGAAGCCCATGTCCCACGGGAAATAGATCCAGGTGTCCTGGCTGACTTCGGTGACGAAAGTATCGACCAGCGGCCGGCCTTTCGGCTTGGCGTAGACGGTGGCGAAATGCGCCTTGGGCATCATCGCGCGCACGATGCCCGCCGTCTTGCCGGTGTCGGTCAGGTCATCGATGATCAGCACGCCGGCGCCGTCTTCGGC
The DNA here is from genome assembly GCF_040317955.1 of Mesorhizobium sp. M1342. Classification (NCBI taxonomy): domain Bacteria; kingdom Pseudomonadati; phylum Pseudomonadota; class Alphaproteobacteria; order Hyphomicrobiales; family Phyllobacteriaceae; genus Mesorhizobium; species Mesorhizobium sp. M1342. Next base: position 152,562 of record NZ_JAMYLI010000004.1, read on the forward strand.
GAGCAGGGCAGGGGTGATCTCCTTGAGGACCTGCAGCTGCCCCTGGCTGGTATAGTCGTGATAGGAGGCGACGCAGACCGTCTCGATGACGCGGATGCCGAGTTCACGCGAGATGATCGCCGCGGGGACCAGCCCGCCTCGCGTGATGCAGACGATCGCTTTCCATTGTCCCTTGTTGGCGCCGGAAAGCCGCCAGGCGAGCGCCCGGGCGTCGCGATGAAACTGGTCCCAGGAGACCGGAAAGGCTTTTTCGGGAAGGGACATGTCGCGCACTCCACAGCACGCGGGGATCGCGCGCAGGTAAACAGGGGAATGCGCGCGGAATTAGCTGGAAAGCCCCCATCTTGGCAAGAGCAAGGGCCTTGGCAAAGGCAAGGGCCAACGATCGGTGTGGACCTACCGCGACAGGAAGGCTGCCACCGGCGCGGTGCGCAGCACGCTGCGCGTCACGCCGCCGAACAGAAGCTGACGCAGCCATGAGTGGCTGTAGGCACCAAGCACCAGCAGATCGGCGCCGGTTTCCGCGATCCTGGTCTGGATGATGTCATCGACCGAACTGCCGCCCGACTGCTGCACCGAGACGCTGACGGTGGCGCCGTGGCGCGATAGCGCCGACGCGATTTCGGCGCCGGCGGCCTCCGGGCTGTCGTCGAGCGTTTCAGGAGGGTCGATAACCAATATGTCGGTCTTCTCGGCTTCGATGATGAAGGGCAGCGCGTCGAAGGCGGCGCGTGCCGCTTCCTTGCTTCCGTTCCAGGCGAGCAAGACGCGTTTGAAGGTGGTGATCAGCGGACCCTCGTGCGGCACCACCAGCACCGGCCGGCCGGCATCGTAGACCAGCGTGTCTACGTCCGCGCTGGAATCTCCGCCCGTTTCGCGCTGCGCCGCTATGATCAGGTCGGCGGCCCGCACGCTCGAAATCCCGGACAGTGCGCTGTCACCCGAAAAGCTTTCCAGGCTTCGCCACTCGAAGGAAAGACCGGAATCCTCGATATGCCTGAGAAACAGCGTCCTCAACTTCTCGGCCCGTTCCCGGTTCATGTCTGCCGAAACCTGCAGGAATTCGGTGTCGGGAAAGCCTGTGGCGGAGGTGTAGGGCACGGGAAGCGTTTCGGCGTGGATGCCGACCAGATGGCTCTGAAACCGGGTGGCGAGCGGAATGGCGCAGTCGAGCACGCGCTCGGCGTCCTGCTCGTTCTGCAGAATGGCGACGATGGTTTTGAATCGCATGACAATCCCTCGGTTTACGAGCTGGCGAACTCGTGCCGGGGAAACGTTGCAGCGTCGTGCTTTGTTCCGGCCTGGACCAGATCAGCCGGGATTGCTGGCGAAGCCGGCGACCATCGCCTCGACATCGGCGCGGGCGGCGTCCAGCGCCTCCTGGCTGCGGGCACGCACGACCAACTCGGTCCAGAACTTGCCATCGCCATATTTCGGGTAGGAGCCGATGATCGTATCGGGATGCGCTTTCTGGATATCACCCAGCGGCCCGCCGATGAGGCCTTCGCCGAACGGGCAGGGCACGGTCGCCGACAGCATCTTCGTGCCGGCCTTCAGCGTCGGCACGACATTGTCGAGCATGGCTTGGAAAATCGATGGCACGCCGGCCATGACGTGGACGTTGCCGATGCGGAAGCCAGGCGCGACCGACACCGGATTGTCGATGAGATCGGCGCCGCGCGGCATCCGCGCCATGCGCTTGCGGGCCTGCGTGTATTCGATGCCGCGCGCGGCATAGCTTGCTTCCAGCATCGCATAGGCCCGGGCATCGTATTCGCAAGGCACGCCAAAAGCCTTGGATATGGAATCGGCCGTGATGTCGTCATGCGTCGGACCGATGCCGCCGGTGGTGAACACATAGGTGTAACGGCTGCGCACGGCATTCACCGCCGCGATGATCTCGTCTTCCTCGTCAGGGACGATGCGCACTTCCTTGAGGTCGATGCCGATCGCCGTCATGATGTCGGCGAGATGGCCGATGTTCTTGTCCTTGGTGCGGCCGGACAGAATCTCATCGCCGATGACGAGCATGGCGGCGGTCACGATTTCAGGCATGGAAGGCTCCGGCAAGGCGAGTGGCCTGGGAAGGCGAGTGGTCTGAGATAGCGCGGCGCGACGGTGGCCGCAATGTCATCTTCGCGCCGCCACGGCGAGCCGATGAGGTCAAGGATCTAGGTTCGAACTGGTCGAGGGAATAGGGCACATGCCGCAATTCGTGATCCCGGAGCGAACCGCCGCATTCATCGAGCGCATCGCCGGCCGGGCTTTGCTGGTCAGGGCCTCACCTCAGCTTCACGACAATTTCAAGGAACCATTCGGCTGACTACCGGGTTTTATGAGTGTCGCACCAAGGCGGCTAAGATACGGAGTGATTCAATGGTTACAAAAATTCTCGCAGCATCTGTTCTGACGATCGGTCTCGCAACATCGGCGATGGCGCAGTCACTGGACGACAGGTATTCCAACAATCGTGACTGGTGGCTGTTCGGCAACAGCGACCAGACAACTGTCGACCCCTATACCACGGGGAGCATCCGTGACGGCTCCGGGTTGAACACCCAAGGCAATACCGGCGCAATAGGCCCATGTGCCCACAACACGCCAGGCCCGGACGCAAACGCAGGGCAAAACGTCAACGATCAGTATTGCGGCAAATAGCCAGAACGCAATTTCCGAAAAGCGGATACCGACTTTCTGGAAAGCCATGTTCGAGGCCGCAAGGACAGCCGCTGGCCGCTGGCGCGTCCTTTCTCCGGACGGCGCTGCGGTCGGCGCCCTGTCGGACCGCTCAACATCAAGCGCTATATCGAATTAATCTGAGACTTCTGTCTGCGGCCGGTCGCGGCCGTCGGCCAATTCTTCGTGCCATTTGCCTTCGGCGTCCTCATACTGGATGCCGTCGGTCGCTCCGGCGACCTGCTGCTCAGCCGAGGCGATTTCGGCTGCGCGCAATGCGTCCTGATGCGTGGGAAACGTCTCGGAAAAGGTCGCTCCGACCTTGTAGGCCCAGCCGCCGTCATGCTCGACGATTTTGTAAGTCAGCTTCGCCATGGAAAACCTCCGGTTGAAAGGTCCGTCTGCTCAATGCAGCCGGTCGTCGGGCAGTCTGTCGTCGGGCACCAGCACTTCCGATTCCTTGGCGGCTTCAATCAGCGCCCGGCGCGCATCTGCTGTCGAACGATAACCTTCCAGCACTTTGAGGCAAGTGTCGAGGGCATCACGATGGCGCGGGCCGCGATTGAGCGGCCACACCGTCATCAGGCACTCCGCGGCCTCCTGGGCGCTGCGGATGTGGCGATATTTGCCGACGTGGCCAAGTTCGACGACGACCGGCACTTCAAAAGGTTTGTTGTCCATCATGGCCGCAACGCAAAGCAGCCAAATTGGTTGCAACCATGGCCGTCAGCCTGCGCCCAAACGTCTCAGAGGCTGTTTGAAGGTTCTACACCTGCGGTCAGCGCCGCAACCGGCAAGAATGCCCTGAACAGGTTTCCTCCCAAGCCCAGCCACGCCCACTCCACGCCAACAGCTTGCGGACGGAATAGCCGCGAAGCACCGTCAAGCTGTCTGGAAGCAGGAGGGGCGCGCGTGTCGGGAGCGCGGACCGTTCAGCCTACTGCCTTCATCCAGTGCTGCATCGTGGTCACCGAACGGGCAAGTTGTGGCGCCGGGTGGATTGTCTCGCTGAATGTCGCCGCCGCACGCCATCCCCAGCGCGGATCAGCCAGGAAGGCCCGCGCCAGCGCCACCATGTCGGCGCGGCCCTCGGTGAGGATCGCTTCGGCCTGCTTGGGGTCGTCGATCAGGCCGACGGCGCGGGTCGGAATATCAGCGCCCTTGCGCACCGCCTCCGCTAGATGCACCTGATAGCCGGGGCCGGCGGGCAATTTCTGCAACGGCGAATTGCCGCCGCTCGAGCAGCAGAGATAGGCAACGCCTTCGTCCTTGAGCGCTTTGGCCACTTCGATCGCGTCCGCCACATCGAAGCCGCCGTCGACCCAATCCTTCACCGACAGCCTTGCGCCGAGCATCAGCTTTGGCACCGCCTTGCGCACCGCCTTGGCGATTTCGACGGCAAGACGCATGCGGTTTTCCAGCGAGCCGCCCCAGCGGTCCGTGCGCTGGTTGGACAAGGGCGACAGGAACTGGAAGATCAAATAGCCATGCGCGGCGTGCAGTTCGATGAAATCGAAGCCGGCGCGTTCGGCCCGCCTTGCGGCTTCGGCGAAGCGTTCGATGAGCTGCAGGATCTCCTCGTCCTCCAGTGCGTGCGGCACGTTCCAGCCGGTGTCGTAGGGGATGGCCGAGGCGGAAACGGTCTGCCAGGGATCCTCGTTTGGCTGCAGTGGCCCGCCGCCTTCCCACGGCTTGCGGTTCGAAGCCTTGCGGCCGGCATGGGCGAGCTGGGAGCCGAATTTCGTGCCGGGTGCGGCGACGCGTCGTGCGGCGTCCAGTGCGCGGCGGGCGGCGGCTTCATTGTCTTCGGAATAAAGGCCGAGGCAACCATGGGTAATACGCCCGCGCCGCTCGACATCGGTCATCTCGACTGTGACCATGCCGGCGCCGGACATTGCGAGATTCATCCAGTGATGGAGATGCCAGTCACTGGCCGAGCCGTCGTCGGCGGAATACTGGCACATCGGCGCGACGGCGATGCGGTTGGGGAAGGTGAGGCCGTCGAGGGTGATCGACTGGAAAAGCGACGCTGTCATGAGAAACTCCGGGAGGGTTCGCAGCTATTTAGGCGACCGATGGCGCCCGCGCCAGACACGAGGCGGTGAAAGGGGTTCTGGACCAATCACTGACGGGATTGCCGAAATGCCGGTTCGCGGATAGGCCTCGGCAATGCATGGCGCCCAAAAGTGGCCCCGGTTTGGGAGAACGACACGCATAAAACAGGAGCATAAAGCGCGACGCGCTTTTGCATGGAGACCACGATGGAAGATCGTATTCGCGTCCGTTCGGAGGAAATCCTCTCCGACGACTGGGCCGTCCTGAAGAAGACCGTTCTCGACTACCGTCGGCGCGACGGTCAGTGGGAGACGCAAATCCGCCAGACCTATGATCGCGGCGATGGCGCGGTGATCCTGCCTTACGACCCCTTGCGTTCGACCGTGCTTCTGGTGCGCCAGTTCCGCTATCCCGCCTATGTCACCGGCCACCGCGAGCCGCTGATCGAGGCCTGTGCCGGCCTGTTGGACGAAAACGATCCCGAAACCTGCATCCGCAAGGAGGCGGAGGAAGAACTCGGCTATCGGCTGCAGAACGTCGAGCGGCTGTTTTCGCCCTATATGAGCCCCGGCAGCGTCACCGAACGTCTCTGGTTTTTCATCGCCCGTTATTCACCCGCCGACCGCATCTCGGCCGGCGGCGGGGCGCAAGAAGAGGGCGAGGACATCGAGGTCCTGGAAATGCCGCTCGACGAGGCCCTGGCCGGCATCGCCGATGGCCGTATCCTCGACGCCAAGACCATTATCCTGCTTCAGCATCTGAAGCTCAATCCGATAGCTGCCTGAACGGCGCCGGTCCTCCTTCGCCAGGGCTTCGGAGGACACTCCTTCGTCTAACGAGCTTCGGTGGCCGCCACCCGAAGCTCGCAGAGCGAAGGGTGGTGCGGATGAAGGGACTCGAACCCCCACGCCTTTCGGCACTGGAACCTAAATCCAGGGCGTCTACCAGTTCCGCCACATCCGCATGGACCGGCAATCCCATGTGGCCATCATTCTGTCAATGTCAGAGACAAGATGTGGGTCAGCGACAAGATGTGGTCAGGCCCGAATGCTGGTTATTCGCCGGAATGCGAAGACTGTTGAAAATTGGCCTCGCCTGTGACAAAAGGCGTGTCAAATGTGACGGGACGCGACGATCCGCTTCTGCAGAATGTGATAAGAAGTAGGAAAAACAAGAACTTATTCACATTTTGGAACGCAGTTTGGGAGAGTTTGAGCCGGGTTTTCGGTCAAATCGCCAGGTTCCGTACCAAAAGCCATTCCCGGCAAGAATATACCGGCAGGCTGTGAACGGCAGAGGCCGTGGCAGTCTCATTGGTGAAAACAAAGGTTTTACGATGCAGGTCACCGAAACGCTCAACTCCGGTCTCAAGCGAGAGATCAAGATCACCGTGCCGGCCGGTGACATGGAAGCCAAGCTGATGGCGCGGCTTTCGGATGCCCGCAACAAGGTCCGCATCAACGGCTTCCGTCCAGGCAAGGTGCCGGTGCAGCACCTGCGCAAGGTTTACGGCAAGTCGTTCATGGCCGAAGTGGTCAACGAAATCCTCAACGATTCGACCCGTTCGATCATTACCGGGCGTGGTGAAAAGGCTGCCATGCAGCCCGAAGTCATCATGACCGAGGATGAGAAGGAAGCCGAGAAGATCCTGGCCGGCGGCGCCGACTTCGAATTCCGCCTCAACTACGAGATCATCCCGGCGATCGAGATCAAGGACTTTTCCGACATCAAGGTGACACGCCAGGTGTTCGACGTTCCGGATACCGAGATCGACGAGCAGGTTCAGCGCGTTGCCGAATCGGCGCGCAGCTATGAGCCGAAGACCGGCAAGGCCGCCAATGGCGACCGCGTCACCATCGACTATGTCGGCAAGATCGACGGCGAGGCCTTCAATGGCGGCGCCGGCACCGATCAGCCGCTGGTGTTGGGTTCGAAGGAATTCATCCCCGGCTTCGAGGATCAGCTGGTCGGCGCCAAGGCCGGTGACGAAAAGCAGGTCACCGTGACTTTCCCGGAAAACTACCAGGCCGCGCATCTGGCCGGCAAGGAAGCGACCTTCGACGTCACCGTCAAGGAAGTGTCCCAGCCCGGCGCGCTGGAAATCAACGACGAGACCGCCAAGAACCTCGGCCTGGAGTCGCTGGAGCGCCTGCGCGACGTCGTACGCGGCCAGATCGAGAACCAGTTCGGCGCTATGACGCGCCAGAAGGTCAAGCGCCAGCTGCTCGACCAGCTCGACGCGGCCTATTCGTTCGAGGCGCCATCGAAGCTCGTCGACGCCGAGTTCAACAACATCTGGGCGCAGGTCAATCGTGACCTGGAAGCAGCCGGACGCACCTTCGCCGACGAAGAGACGACGGAAGAAGAGGCGCGCGCCGAGTATCTGCGGCTTGCCGAGCGCCGCGTACGCCTTGGCCTGGTACTGGCTGAAATTGGCGAGAAGGCCGGCGTCACCGTATCGGACGAAGAGCTGCAGCGCGGCCTGTTCGAGCAGGTGCGCCGCTATCCGGGCAACCAGCAGCAGGAAGTCTTCGAGTTCTACCGCAACAACCCGGAAGCGTTGAACACGCTGCGGGCACCGATGTTTGAGGAAAAGGTGGTCGACCATCTGCTCGGTCAGATTTCGGTCACCGACGTCAAGGTCAGCAAGGAAGAGCTGATGGCCGACGACGAAGAGGACGAGACCGCCGTCAAGGCGAAGCCGGCGAAGAAAGCCGCCGCCAAGAAGGCCGACGCCAAGAAGGCCGACGACGCGGAAGAGCCCAAGAAGAAGGCTGCGCCGAAGAAGAAGGCCGCCGAATAACACCAGCGCTCCGCTGAAACAGGAAGGCCGCCGTCGAGGCGGCCTTTTTCGTTGCCAAACTGCAACAGCCGCCATGCTTCGCACGCGACGGCCTGTGGCGACCAAGCTTTGATCATTATCTGCGCTTCTATTGCAAGCCGCTTGGTTGTTGGAGGGCGTGTTGAGACTGTTCGTCGAATTGGGACACGCTTCGGCAATCGCGCTGATGCTTGTCTCGGTCTGCGGCATTGCCCAGGCCGGCACGGTGCCTGACAACTGGCGGTTCGGCACGAGTGAAGACGGCCTCGTCACGGCCTCGCTCTATGCCACCAACAAGCTGATCACCGGCGGCGGTGCCTTGAGCTACAGCCCGATCCTGACGATTGCCTGCCGGGTAAACGGCGAGCCGCATTGGACTGAATGGCTGCAACTGAACGACGCTGTTTCGGCCAGCCGCAAGATCACGATGTCGATCACGGTCGATCAGGAGAGCAAGTTCGATGAAAGCTGGTCGGTCGGGCCGCGCGGCCGGATGCTGGTGCGCGATGGAGCCGACGGCATCAGGCGCCTTGTTGCCGCGAACCGGCTCCAGCTTTCGTGGCGGTTCGGGCTGCTGGCGGGGCGCGGCGAGGCCGATTTCGACCTCGCCGGGTTCGGCGAAGCCGTCAACCAGGTAGCCGGCAGCTGCAACACCGATCCGCCGTGAACGGATCGTGAGCCAGGGCAGCGGAAGGAATGGTTTGCTCAGGACCTCAAAATCTCTTGCGCAAGCCCGCCGGCTGTCAGAACGCGACGACGTCACCAGGCAGTAGCGCAAGTTCGGCCACGGTGCCGCCCCCTGCCGTGGCATTGCTAAGCGATCCATTCATGTTGGCGCTGTCGGCTAGCGGCACCATTTTTCGACGGCAATTGCAATTGCCTTGGTGCAATCGACGAGATCGCGCACCGAAACGCGTTCGTTCGGCTGATGCGCCTGCGCGGGGTCGCCGGGACCGAAATTGACGGTCGGCGTGTTGCCGAGTCCGGTCGGCAGGCCGATGTCGCTGTGCGCGCCAAAGCCACTCAGGACCGGCGAGAGATTGGCTTCTTTGACGGCCTCCTGGAAGACGCCGACAAAGGGATTGTCCGACGGGATTTCGGCGCAGTCGGCGTCGAGGATCCATTCGACGCGGGCAGGGCGCTGGCGAAGATAAGGGTCTGCCTGGCAGACATTGGCTATGTGCTCTTCGATTTCGCGTTTGACGTTGCCGCCCAATTTGAACTCGTCATGCTCGCTTGGCAGATACTGGGCGTCGATGATGATCTCGCCGCGCCCTGCCATGGAGGACGGATGTTCGCCGGCGCTCATCTGGGTGACGATGATCTGGTTGGGCAGGTCCATCAACGGATGGTTCTTGCTGGGATCGAACATCCAGCGCCGGTTGAGGATGTCGATGCCGTCGAGGATCTGCCGGCAAAGCTGGACGGCATCGACCGGGCCGCTCGAATACCAGGCATTGGGCGTCAGCTCCGCATGCCCGCCTATGCCGTCAATGATGATCTTCCCCCACAGAATGCCGTGACAGAGCGGTGCGATCCTGTTCGCGGTCGGTTCGGTCATGATGCCGGCGTCGGCGTGAAAGCCGCGATCGACCATGGCCAGCGACCCCATGCCGCCGATTTCCTCGTCGACGACGGTGGTGAAGACGACGTCTCCGGACAGGGGAATGTCGAGTCCCCTCAGGATCTCGACGGCCATCAGCATGCAGGCGACGCCGCCTTTCATGTCGACCGTACCACGGCCGTGTAGAAATCCGTCCTTGAGGACGGGCTGGAACGGGTCGGTCGTCCAGTGCCCGGCGGCGCCGGGCGGGACGACATCGATATGGCCGGTCAGCATGATGGAGCGACCGCCGCCCGTGCCCTTCAAGATACCGCCGAGATTGGGCCGGCCTTCGAACGTCCTGCCTTTGTTGGCGCCGGCCCGCCCCTTGTATTTTTCGTAGAGTGCTGGGCCGTCCGGGTCCCATAGATCGGTCGAGAAGCCTAGCGCCTCGATCCGCTTTTGCAGATAGACCTGGCAATCACGCTCGCCGGGGCCGGCCTCCTTTGGATCGGATTTCACGATCGAGGGGAAGGCGACGAGATCGCTCAGCGTTTGGACGATACGGTCAGCGCTTGCCTCGACGCGCGCGGCAATGATCTCTTCCATGGACGGCATCATGATCTCCAACGTTGGGAAAGTCGGTCGGCGAGAAGGACAAAAACCAGAAGGGCGCCGACAATCCCCACCTGCCAAACCGTGTTGATGTTCAATTGCAGAAGGCCGGTCTTCAGCGTGACCAGCAGCAGGACGGCCGCGAACACGCCGCCGACGCCGCCGCGCCCGCCGGTGATGGCGATGCCGCCGAGCATGGCGGCAGTCAGCGATTCAAGTTCGAGGTTCTGGCCGATATTGGGCCTGCCGCTGCCGAGCCAGGCGATCGAGACGAGTCCCGCGGCGCCGGCGAGCGCGCCACTCAAGGCGTAGAGGACCAAGCGAACGCGATCGACCGGAATACCGACCAGCCTGGCCGAGCGTTCGTTGAAGCCCATGGCGTAGATCCAGCGCCCCCACGCTGTCGAGAGCAGCACCAAACCGGCTAGCGCAAAGCAGGGGATGGCAAGGGTGAGAAAGGGCAGGGGAATGCCCATGACGACGCCGCGCCCCCACACAAGCAGCCAGGAGGGCACGCCGGCTTGGGCCGCGCCGCCGGTAATGGCAAGTGCAGCGCCGGAATAGACGAAGAAGGTGCCGAGCGTCGCGATGAAGGGGAGAAGCGCGAGCCCGTTCACCAGCCATCCGTTCAAGGCACCGAGCATCGCGCCGGCCAGGATGCAGACGGCGGGCAGCAGGACCGGCGGCAATCCCAGCTTGAGGCAAAGCATCGCGACGATGGCGGACAGCGAGACCGCACCGCCGACCGAGAGGTCGATGCCGGCGCCACCGGCCATGATGACCAACCCTTGTCCAAGGCCGACCAGGGCAAGGATCGTCGAGAACTGAAGAATGGTGGTGACGGTACCGAGATGGAAGACAGAAGGCTTGAGCGCCAGCAGGCCGACAATCACGATCAGCCAAAGCATACAGAGCAGAGCCAGGGTAAGGGCCGGGCCCTGCAGGTTGCGGAGCGTTTTCATGCGCGGGCTCGTTGAAATCTGCCGAGCGGCAATCGGTTGCAAACAGCTTCGAAGCCAAGCACGCCGATGATGAGAACGCCGGTGACGACAGGCTGCCAAAGGGAGGGGACACCGATCAGCAGCAGACCGTTTTGCAGGATTCTAAGCAGAAGCACGCCGAGCACGGTGCCGATCAGGCTGCATCTGCCGCCCAATATGCTGGTGCCGCCAAGAATGACCGCGGCAATGGCGTCGAGCGCCAGCGTGCTGCCGATCGTCATCTCCACATTGCGGTAGGTGGCGACATAGAACGTGGCGGCAATGCCAGTCAGCACACCGCTGATGACGAAGGTCGTGAAGCGGATCTTGATCACTGGGATGCCAGAAAGCCGCGCTTTTTCCTCCGAATTGCCGATCGCCAGCAGATGCAGCCCATAAGGGGTTCGCCGCAGCGCCAGCCAGACGGCCAGATAGGCAGCGGCAATCACCAGGGCAGGGACGGGGACGCCGAGCACGCTGGTTGCAAGAAGATCTGTAAGGCTCGAGGGCAGGCCCGAAAGCCATTGCCCTCCGAGAAGTACGAAGACGGCGGTGCGGTAGACACCGAGCAGGCCGAGTGTACCGACAATTGCCGGAACGCGGCCGAGGACAACGACGGCGGCGGTCACGCATCCCAGCAGCGCACCGACCAAAGGGCCTGCAATGAGCGCCAGCAGCGGATTGCCGCCGGCGCCGAGCACGCGCCCGATGGCGATCGCCGCCAGACCCATGACGATGCCGATCGAGACATCGATGCCGCCCATGGCGAGCAGCAGGGTCATGCCAAGGCCGATCAGCAGCAGTTCGACGCTGTTGCGCAAGACCGTGGCTGCATTGCCTGATGTCGCGTAGTGCGGCGATGCGACAGAAAAGATGACGATCGCCAGCAAACAGGCGACAAGCAGAGACCACTCCCGCCCGTTCATGGAGAAGACACCGTTTCCAAACTGCCGCACTACGTTCATCTCAGAGCTCAGAAGTTGAACTTGTCGACATTGTCCTTGGTGAAGACAGCCGGCGGCCCGAGAAGCAAAATGCCCTTGGCGGCATCATAGGTGACTGGCTTTTCCAGGCCGGCGACCTTGTTTTCCGCTTCGAAGCTCTTGCCGTCGATCAGCTGTTTGCCGGCCCAGACCGTGAGATAGCCGAGTTGCTCGGGATCCCAGAGCACGGTGAAGCCGAAGGCTCCGCTCTTCAGGTAGGACCGTGCCGTGTTCGGGCTGCAATAGCCGGCACCGATGACCGAGCCGATCTTGCCTGCGGTTTCGATGGCCTGGGCTACGCCCGGGCATGTCGAGGAGGCGACGGCGATGATGGCCTTGATGTCCGGGTTGGCCGCCATCAGATCGCCTGATATTTGCGCGGCGCGTTCGGCGGTGCCGCCGGCGAATTGCGGCGCGAGCAGCTTCAGCTTCGGATATTTGGCGGTGGCTTGCTTCTGCATGAAGCCGATCCAGGCGTTGAGATTGGACGCCGTTGCCTCGCCGGAGACGATGCCGATGGTTGCGTCCTCGCCGACGCGCTTGACGAGTTCGTCGACAATGGTTGTGCCGAGGCCTTCGTCGGTCGCCTGCGCCACATAGACGGCGCGGCCGCTGTCGGGCGCGTCGCTGTCACTGGTGAACAGCTTGATGCCTTTCGCCTTGGCGCTCTCGACCACGGGTGCGATGCTGGAGGCATCGAGGACGCTGACCGAGATCGCCTCGACGCCCTGATCGATCAGGTTCTGGACGATCTGCAACTGGTCGACCGGATTGGTGTCGACGGGACCGGAATAGATGAAATCGACGCCCAGGTCCTTGGCGGCGCGATTACCGCCGGCTTCCATGGCGTTGAAGTAAGGGATGCCGATCAATTGCGGAACGAAGGCGACCTTGTGTTTGTCCGCGGCATGCGCCGCGGTTGCAATGGCGAGTGACAGTGCGGAAGCGGCGAGCACTTTCTTGAGCTGTGAAAGCATTGTGTTTGAACCTCTCTGGAAATGACGTGCGTTTCAGTTTGTTTTTTCAAGCGCCCGCACGTCGGGATGAGCGCCTGTTATGAGCGAAACGACTTCCTCGTGATCGGTATCGGCGGCCAGCCGTTCGGCCACCTTGCGGCCGCGCCGGAACACCACGATGCGGTCGGCGACCTCGAAGACCTCGGAAATGTTGTGGCTGATGAGCACAACGGCACAGCCGCGCGCGGCAAGCCGCCGTGTCAGTGCCAGGACCTTGCGCGTTTCGGCAACGGCAAGGGCCGCGGTCGGCTCATCCATGATGACCAGCCTGGCATTCAGATTGAGCGCCCGGCAGATTGCGACGGCCTGACGTTGGCCGCCCGACAGGCTGCCTACGGGCGCTTCTGGATCGGAAATATGAGCATCGAGCTCCTTCAGCAGGCCGTCGACGCGCTGGCGCATTTCTTTGCGCTTCAGGAACGGAATGCCCAAAATGGAGCGTTTCAATTCACGGCCGAGAAAGACGTTTTCTGCGATCGACAGGTTCTCCGAAAGCGCCAGTTCCTGAAAGATCGTCGCGATCCCCGATGCCGCGGCATCCTTGGGCGAGTGAAAGGCGACCGGATTGCCCTCGATCACAAGCTCCCCACCACTGGGCGGATGAGCGCCTGCCAGGATCTTGATGAAGGTCGATTTGCCGGCGCCATTATCGCCGAGAAGCGCCAGCACCTCGCCGGAGCGGATCTCCAGATCGACATTTGCCAGCGCGGTCAGAGCGCCGAAGCGCTTGGCGATGTTTCTGGCGACAAGAAAGGGCTCTGTCATGACGGGTTCCCCGACGATTGCGGATCGGCTAGGCGTTGCTGACCCAGCGCAGCACGTTGGTCCAAAGCCTCGCGTAGCCAGGCCATTCGACAAAACTGTTCGGCAGCCAGTGAGGACCGATGTCCGACGTCCAGACCAGCGTACGCCCTTCGCCATGGCGCCCGGTGACCAGCAGGGGATGACCGCCCTGGTCCTGCGGCAGCCGCGCCAGGACCTCGACATCGTCGCGATCACGGGCGATGACCTCGTTGGCACCGAGCAGCAGCGGCCATTCGCCCTCGATGCCGGCAAAAAGCGGGTGGTCTCTGGAACCAGTGATCTCAGGACGAAAGCCCTCCGGAATTTCGAGCCGGTCATCATTGGGAAGGCAGGTCACCGGCAGCGCCTCCTCGACCGCCGTGCGATGCCAGCGCGCCTTGCCGTCAATGCCCTGGAAGCTGAAATAGCCGCCGATCATGATCAGGCCGCCGCCGGCCAGCGTCCAGTCGCGCAGGAGCTTGAGCCGGTTGGGAACCGTTTTGCCGTGCAGCCAGACATCGGGGTGGAGCAGGAGCGAATTCGCGCCAATGTCGGACAGGATGATCGCCCTGTATTGCGACAGCCCTTCCATGGTGAAAGGCAGCTTCTCGACGGCCTCGTGGGCGGGCATGTAGTCGAGATCGAATTCGCTGCCCTTCAAAGCGTCCACCAGGGGTGTTGCGCCCAGGTGAAAGGTGACGCTGCCGAACTGGTCGAACCCCTTGTAGTGGGTCGCCGAACTCACCCAGCTTTCGCCGACAAGAAGGACTTTTGTTTTCGCCATGATCATACTCTCCTGATTTCGTCGGTTGATGCGGTTTTCCGCGCCAGGTCGAACGTCGATAAGCCATTGTTTTAACTGGCTATCACGGCATTGTTCGCCAGGGCCGCAGCCTTCAGCGTGGCAAAGTCTGCGATGTAACCCTGCGCGCCTTCGACCGTTGTCGTCAGGCTCGCCCCGATTGCCGCATAGCGCGCGGCGTCGCCCAGCGACGCGCCATGCAGCCAAAGGGCAAGGAAGATGCCGGCAAAGCTGTCGCCGGCGCCCGTCGCGTCGACGCGATTGACCGGCAGCGCCGGCACCTCGATCTGCGGACCGCCATTCGCCGGAAAAACGACGGCGCCGAACTCGCCGAGGGTGAGCACGACCGTTCCCCGTTGTTTGATGCGTGACAGCATCAGCCGCACCTCTTCGATCGTCGTCGCCATGCGGCTGCGAAAGTCGAAGATCTCCCGTATCATCACATCGTTGATGAAGGTCAGATCGATCTGTTTGACCATCTGCGAGAAGGTTTCCGGCGTGCGGACGCTTTTGGGAAGACCGGCCGAATGCAGGCTCACCTTCCAGCCCGCCTGATGAAAGCGCGCGATGGACGCGGTCATCGTCTCGTAGTGAAAGCCTTCGATATGAAGGCAGGCCGAACGTTGCTCGGGCTGGATATCCAGATTGGCTGTCAGGTCGACCTCGCCAAGCTCGAACGGTTCGCTGATGATCGTCCGGCTGCCGTTGCGCTCGATGATCACGATCGCCTGGGAGAGGCGGTTGTTGGGCGTGTTGCGGATCGGCAAGGCGTGGACCCCCAATTTCGAAAGCGCGCCGAGCGCCCAATCGCTCTCTGGATCCTGGCCGACCGCTGTCGCCAGCTCAACGTCCAGCGCGTAGGGAGCTCCGATGCCGGCGGCGGCAACCGCGAGATTGGCCGCGGGGCCACCCAACGCCTTGTCGATGTGGCTGGCGGTGATCCGGTCGTCGCGATGCGGCAGCACGTCGACGCGGCACAGGAAGTCGACACTCACCCTACCGGCGACCAGAAGTCTTGGCAGATGGTCGAGATTCTTTGGCCTGCGTGGTGCGCGGCCCGGCAGTGAGCGCGCAAAGGAGCTCGGCCGATACATCAGCGCGGCAACCGCCTTCTCGATGCGGTCGCGCGTGCCTTCCCTCAGGCTGGCCGTTCCATTGATGAAGTTCGACACCGTGCCGATGGAGACACCGGCGGTTCGTGCGACATCCGCTATGGTCGGGCGCTTGCGTTGCAATGGCGGAGTTCCAATTGAAGCGTTTCAAAACGGTAGCAGCGAAAATGCGATGCCTCAACGGAATTATCTTCTAAAAATCAAAGAGAGAATTCTTATAGATTGGAAGATTAATCCAGAAATAGAGCGGATACTGGGCTCCTCTTTCCAAGATTGAACAATTTTCAAATTTTTTGGCAAAAGATTGTGCAAGCGAATTTCCTGCACTTCATTCGATCGCCCGGGCTTGATCGGACGGTCGTGGCATGCCCCCGGCCCGTCAGATCAGCAACAGGCCCTTCATGCTGGCGTATCCCTTGCGCCCGATGATGATGTGGTCGTGCACCGCGATGCCCAGCCGCTTGCCCGCCTCGATGATCTCCTTCGTCATGTCGATATCGGCTCGTGAGGGTGTGGGGTCGCCTGACGGGTGATTGTGGACCAGGATGATGGCGGTGGCCGAGAGTTCGAGGGCGCGCCTGACCACCTCGCGCGGGTAGACGGGCGTATGGTCGACGGTGCCTGTCTGCTGAACCTCGTCGGCGATCAGCGCGTTCTTCTTGTCGAGGAACAGGATGCGGAACTGCTCGCGCGCCTCGAAGGCCATGACCGACCGGCAATAGGCAAGAAGCTGTGTCCAGGACGAGAGGACTTCGCGACTCTGCACCTCTCCGCGCGCCATGCGCTGCGCGGTTGCCGCGACGATCTTGAGATCGAGCGCCACCGCAGGGCCAATGCCCTTGACTTCCTGCAGGAGGCCAACCGGCGCCCCGAGCACTTCGGCCAGCGTGCCGAAGCGTGCCAGCAGCGCCTTGGCCGCCGGTTTGGTGTCGGCACGAGGGATCAGGCGAAAGAGCAGAAGTTCCAGAAGTTCGTAATCGGGCAGGGCATCCGGCCCCGCCAGGGCAAAGCGCTCGCGCAAGCGGTCGCGATGGCCGAGGTAATGCGGCTTTTCGTCGAGCGTCGCCTTGGCTTTCGCCGCAGGCCGCATCGGCGCTTCGGAGAAGAAACTCCGCTCGTCGTCGTCGTTTGTGTTCCCCATACACCGCCCACATTGCTCCAGCGCAGACATTAGAACCGTTCTGGCCGGGATTGAAACAGTTCTGTTCCCCGATCGCGAGACGATCCACGGCAGATCGTGGCAGCTCCCGCTGTCAGTCTATGGCTTCCCTATACGGCAAGATGAAACCACGATTGCGCAACAAAACTTAACATCACTTAACGCATGCGGCCACTTTCACCTGACATGTTGGCGCCATCGGAGGCTCGTGGCCTCGTTATACTGGAGCGCGCATGTTCGCCAAAATCGACTCTGGACTATTTGCCGGCCGGGCATCTCTCGCGGCCATGGCAATCCTGCTTTCGACGCATTCGGAGGGCGCGCTGGCGGCAGACGCCATTGCGGTGAATTCCGATGATTTTACCCTGCCGCCCGAGCCTTCCCGTTTCGCGCGCTTCGAACAGAAACTGTCCGACTGGCATGTCGTGCTCGGCGGCGGCGCCATCATTGTCCCCAAATACGAGGGCAGCGATGAGTTCAAGATCATGCCCGTGCCTTTCGTCACGGCGACATTCCTCGACACGGTGACGATCGACCCGACAGGTGCCAACATTGCCGTTTATGAACAAGGACCGTTCGCGTTCAGCGCGCGGCTTGGCTATGAGATGGGCCGCAAGGAAGACGACTCCGACCATCTGCGCGGCTTGGGGGATGTCGACATGGGCGCGACGGTCGGCGTGAAGGCAGCGGCGAAGTTCGGTCCAGCCGAAATATTCGCGCAGCTGGACAAGACCATCGGCGGCAGCGATGGCCTGGAGGGCAGGGTGGGGATCGAGGTGACCCGGCCTCTGTCTCAATCGTTGATGATCGGCGCCAGCGCGTCCGCCGTCTTTGCCGACGAAAATTACATGCAGGCCTATTTTGGCGTCACGCCCGAACAATCGGCTCGCTCGGGGCTGGCGCGCTATGATGCCGGCGCCGGTTTGAAGCGCGCCGATTTTTCGATTTCCGCCACATATATGCTCGACGAGAACTGGATGGTGCGCGGCGAAGCGGGGGTCGGCGTTCTCTTGGGTGACGCTGCCGACAGCCCTGTTGTCGTCGAAAAGATCCAGCCTTCTGGGATGCTTCTCGTCGGATATCGGTTCTGACGCCTACCCAGGCACCAAATGCAGGCTAGACAAACTCCGGAATGGCACAGCAACGGCACCAAAGCGATTTGAGCGCCGAATGCAGGTCGGCAAGGCAAGGTTCGCGCATCCTCATTGTCGAAGACGATCTTGAGATCGCACGCATGCTGGGCGAGACGCTCACCGACAACGGCATGATCGTGGAAATTGCCGAGAGCGGCGTCCAGATGAATGCCGCGCTTCGCAACCAGAAATTCGATCTCATCGTGCTCGATGTCATGCTGCCGGGCGAAAACGGTCTCAACATCTGTCGCCGTCTTCGTGCCGGAACCAACATTCCGATCCTGATGCTGACCGCGCTCGGTGAGGAAATCGACCGCATCTTCGGGCTGGAAATCGGCGCGGACGACTATGTGACGAAACCGTTCAGCGCGCGCGAACTGACGGCCAGGATACGGGCGCTGCTGCGCCGTACAGCCTATACTCCAGACGAGCGGGACTGGTCGAAGGTGCTTCGTTTCAACGGCTGGCGCCTCGATCCCATACGACGGCAATTGCATGACCCCAACAATGCGCGGGTTACGACCACGACGCATGAATTCGACCTGTTGCTTGCGTTTTGTCGCAATGCAGGACGGGTTCTCTCTCGCGAGGAGCTTCTGGGCGTAACCCATGCCGGGCTCGCGGGGCCTATCGAGCGTAGCGTCGATGTCCATATCAGTCGAATCCGCAGGAAGATCGAAAAGGATGCGCGCGATCCGGTGCTTTTGAGGACCGTTCGGTTGGGTGGCTACATCTTCACCGCGACGGTGGAGGAAGCATGAAGGGTTTCATCCGCCGTTTCTTGCCACAGTCCGTGCGTGGGCAGTTTGTGGCGATCATTTTCATCGCGGTGATCGTGATCATGTTCGTCGGTTCGGTCGTCGAGAGTTTCATGGAGAACGTCGACCTTCCCGCCGCGGAAGATAACGCAAGGCGTGCGGCCGTTGTTGCTGCCTTGTTGCAAGAAACGCCGGCGGAGGCGCGTGGGGCAATTCTGGCGACAGCAACGCGGGCCGGCTTTGATTTCGAGATATTGCCCAAGGAGCAGATACGCGGCATTCCCCAGTCCTATCTGCAATGGCGAAGTGTCGAATGGCTTTTGCGAATCGACAGGGGGACGGTTGATGGACGCTGGCTAAGGATCGGCGGCCGATACGCGTTTGTCATCGACCTGGACCAGCAGGACGTCCTGGCCCATTTCGGCATGCCCGATTCCTGGCTGACATCGGGCCTCGTCCGTGCCTCGTTCTACAGGTTCATGGCTTTCGTCGCCTTGCCCGTGCTGATCTGGCTGTTTGCGGTTTGGGCCGTGACGGATCCATTGAAGCGCATCTCGGCAGCAGTCGGTTCGGCCGAGATCGAGAATGGCGAACAGCTCTTCGTCGAACACGGTTCCATTGAAATGGTGGGCTTGGCGCGCGCCCTGAACAGGATGAGGACGCGCATCCGCACGATGATCGAAAATCGCACGCGCATGTTGCGCAGCGTCAGTCATGATCTGCGCACGCCGTTGACGCGGCTGCGGCTTCGCGCCGAGCGTATGGATGATGGCCCAATCCGAACCGCAATCCTGTCCGATGTCCAGCACATCGAAATCTTGATCGACGAGACCCTGACCTATCTGCGCAACGATGTTTCGACGGAGAAGCTGCAGCGCGCCGACATTGCCAGCGTTCTGCAAACCGTCTGCGCCGAATTCTCCGATGTCGGATTTCCTGTCTCATATTCCGGGCCGGACCGGCTCCTGGGCTGGTGCAAGCCCAATGCATTGGCGCGTGCGATCGCCAATCTCTGCGACAACGGGGTCAAATTCGCTGGCAACGTCACGGTCGCATTGACGGCGACCGGCACGGCGGCGCGCATCACGGTAGGGGACGACGGGCCGGGTATTCCGATGACGGTACGTGCTCGTGTTTTCGAACCATTCTTCAAGGAAGATGCGTCGCGCGGCATTGCATCGAAGCATGGCTTCGGTCTGGGCCTCTCGATCGTTGCCGACATCGTCCAGGGTCACGGCGGCAGGATCGAATTGGAGGACAACCAGCCCAGCGGACTGGTCGTCACCATCGACCTGCCGAATGCCGCGGATTTGCAGTCGGCATAGACGGCCTCCTGCCGGGTAGATGCGCTCTAAGCCGGCAGGCCGGGGCGATCGAGCTTTTGGAGCGACAGCGTGAAAATCTCGCACCCTGTGTCGGTCACGCCGATCGTGTGCTCGTACTGCGCCGACAGCGAGCGGTCGCGCGTCACCGCGGTCCAGCCGTCCGACAGAACCTTCACATGCGGCCTGCCCAGATTGATCATCGGCTCGATGGTGAAGATCATGCCTGGCCGCATCTCGACGCCTTCATTGGCGCTGCCGTAATGCAGGATGTTCGGCGCGTCATGGAAAAGCTGGCCGACGCCGTGGCCGCAGAAGTCGCGCACCACCGAGCAGCGCTCGCCTTCGGCAAAGGTCTGGATGGCGGCGCCGATGGCGCCGGTGCGGGCTCCCGGCCTGACCGCCGCAATGCCGCGCATCAGGCATTCATGCGTGACTTCGAGCAGCCGCTCGGCGGCGCGCTTGATCGTGCCGACCGGATACATGCGCGAAGAATCGCCGTGCCAGCCGTCGAGGATGTAGGTGACGTCGATGTTGACGATGTCACCATCCTTGAGCGGCTTGTTGTCGGGAATGCCATGGCAGACGACATGGTTGATCGAGGTGCAGGACGATTTCGTGTAGCCGCGATAGTTGAGCGTCGCCGGCAGCGCGCCGTGGTCCATGCCGAATTCGAAGACGAAGCGGTCTATTGCTTCGGTGGTGACGCCGGGCTGGACCATCGGCACCAGCTCGTCGAGGCAGCGTGCGGTGAGATCGCATGCCTTGCGCATGCCGGCAAAGCCGTCCTCGCCATAGAGGCGGATCTGGCCGGTATTTCTGAGCGGGGCCGTGGCGGCGTCGAGATAGGTGACCATTTTGTCCGTGTAGCGGGTAGGGCTCTGCAGGAGAGCCAGCGTGAAAATTTCCCCAGATTTGGCACTTGAGGGCAAAAGGTTCAAGGAAGAACTGTCTGATGCGGCCGCGCGCTTCCGGATATTTGCCTCGCATGGGCGATGTCTTGCCGGTTTTTGCCCGGTTTGCTTCCCTTTCTGGCCATGGTGCGTTAGGGCGGGTGATGTTTTCGAGATCGCGTCCCTTCGCGGCGGCCAGGCAAACCGGATGGCCTGAAGCGCCGCTGACGGCAGCGTGCTCATGCCTGATGGGCATGGTGCTGCTGGCGATGCTGTGCTTCGGCCTGCCGGCGGCGTCAGGCTTTGCGGGGTCTGCGCCAAGCGGTGCCAGTGTCGGTGTCGAGCGGTCGGGCGAGGTGGCGGCGCTGCTGCGTGTCACCGGCAAGGCGCAAGCGCTGGAAGTTCGTGCCGGCCGTCCGCTCCTGGTCAAGTTCGCCGGCGGCCATCCCGCGCTTCCGGTCCCCGACGCTGTTTTTCTTTGGGCCGAACGGACATCGCAAAGAGCGATGGTTTCGGGATATGGGGCCGCTCCGGTTCCCGGGGCGAGCACCAATCAGCCGCGCGCACCGCCGACCATCACGGCCTGAGCGGTCCAGGACCGTACCCTTTACCTCATTCGTTATTCCTGTTGCGTCGTGATCGTGCGGCGGCTGTCGGCCGCGCAGCGGTCGCGCGGCGCGTCATTTCCGGATTATTTCAATGCAACAACGCATCAAGACTTTCAAAACCCTGTCGCGCGCGGCCTCGGCTGCCATGTTCCTCTCCGTCCAGGCGCTCATCTGCATCGGAACCGTCTATTGGGCGGTTGCCGAGACGCTCGGCCTGTCAGCGACGGCGGCCCTTGTTCTCGGCGGCATCTTCGCCGTGCCGACGGTATTTGTACTGATCACCGCCATTCGCATGGCCTTCGACGCGGAGACGGATTCGGCGAACCAGTGAGCATATGGCACCCAGGACAGATCTCGGATGCGCGATTTCTTTGGCGCGATGTGGCGGCCCGCGACCCAAGTGACGACACATTTCTGAGCCAAAAGCCGGTCAAAGCAACTTTTGACGACGAACGGCGTTGCCTCGGCGACGCCGTTCGGGAGACAGGAAATGGATAGACTGCAATTCGAGGTGCCGGTGCGCATAGCGCCTGGATCCGGTCTGCCAGTCGAGGAGATCTATGGCGTCGAACAGGCGCTCGATTTTCTCCAGGACTGGCCTGCGCGCCGTCAGGGCCCGATCTATCAGAAAGCGTTCAACGCCTGCTTTGGCGCCACGGTGGAGGTGGTCAAGACCGAGGATGCCTGCCGGGCGTTCATGGCGTTTTGCCGCGCCAGTGGACTGATGGCCAGGGACATGATGACGCCGCGCAAGCGCGGCGGTGAGGCGAGGGCGCTCCAGGCCTGAGGGCCGTCGCCCGTTTCGCCTGCCCCGATTCCTACGTCAACGATCGCGTTTGAACGCACGCGGCGATGTCGTGAGCGTAGGGCTGCGCCCTTTCGTCCCCGACGACCGCAGCACCTACGTCAGCGCCGTTAAGCTTCCGTTTCCACCTTCCCGGCTACGCCATTGCTTGTTGGCGATGGTGATTCGTTGCGTCAGTCTCATGGTTTGGAAGATGTCCCCAGAAAAAGTCCGTGCATTCCCGATCGACCGTCAGGTATTCTTGGTTAGAGAGGTTGCCGCCAAGCTCGGCAACCTGCATGGCGAGACCGCCACCTCGTTCTGGAGAGCCAAGGCGTCGGAGTTGCTCGATCTTGTGGTCGGATCCGGCAGGGACAGAACAGCAGCCGGCGATGAAGTGCGCAGGTTTTTCCTGGCCGTGCAGCGAGAGATGTTGGCTGATACGGCCTCGGAGTCGATGCCAATTCTTTCCGCTTGAAGCAAATCCTGAACCTCCATCCTCCACACATGCATCAGTAATTTGTAAATACACTTACTCCGGTGTGTTTTTCGGAGACCCGGTCGTTGTTCGCGCGGTCTCGGCTGCGAATCCGGCAATTTCCCGCCGGCCTTGAGGGGTGGCCCACTCTGAGACATCGATGCGCTTGCGCGTTGGTCAGCCAGCGAAACACTTCTTTTTTGAAGCCAATGGACCACTGCTCAAAAATGCAACGAACTTTTTAGCCATTCGTTCATCTATGCGTGCTTTCTAATTTAAACCATGGCCTTGAGTAGCTTCACCCGTGTTCGGCTTGTAATGGACGCCATGCGCCGGAGCACGGGCGCTAACGTCGCCACCATTTTTGCTCTGACCTTGCCGGTCGTTGTCGGCGGCGCAGGCTTCGGTGTCGAGACCTCCTATTGGTACTACAACAGCCTGAAATTGCAGGCGACGGCCGATGCCGCCGCCTATGCCGGTGCGCTCGAACAGATCTCGGGTTCCAACAAGCCGACAATCGTCGCGGCCGCGACCCAGTCGGCCGCGACGAACGGGTTGGGCTCGGGCACCATCGTCGTCAATACGCCGCCGGCGTCCGGACCGAACACGGCGAAGAAAGCGGTCGAGGTCATAGTCCGCCAAAACCTCGACCGGATGTTCACCTTGATCTTCACGCAGACCCCGGTTCCCGAGCAGGCGAGGGCGGTCGCACTTATCATCGATGGCTCGAAGGCCTGCATGGAAGCGCTCGATCCGGTCGCCCCACAGGCTGTACTGTTTTCCGGCAATACCAGCGTGAAGGTCACACACTGCGTCATCATGTCCAATTCGAACGCCCCGGACGCCATCAAGCTTCAGGGCTCGGCGGCCCTCCAGGTGGATTGCCTGATATCGGCGGGCGGCGTCTCCCTCAGCAATCCCGTCACCACCGTCTGCGAGGCCCCGATCACCCAGGCACTGCCTGCCGCCGATCCATTTGCCGACCTGCCAACGCCTGGGGCCAGCAACCCGTGCAAGAATATTAACGGCAACAAGACGACGCAGACAATCCAGCCCGGGACCTATTGCGGTGGCATGAACCTTAACGGCACCATCACGCTGTCTCCCGGCGTCTATGTCGTGCAGGGCAATTTGAAGATCAACGCGGGTGCGGTCATTTTGGGCACCGGGGTTACCATCTTCATGCAAGGCAGCAACACCGTCAGCATGAACGGCAACGCCTCCGTGAAGCTCAGCGCGCCGACTTCAGGCACCTATTCCGGGGTGCTGTTTTATGGCGACAGGACGGGGACCGCGGCCCAGAGCACCTTCAACGGCACGGCGGACTCGCTTTTGACCGGCGCGCTCTATTTTCCTAAGCAACAGGTCAATTATCTCGGCAACTTCTCGGGCAACAGCGGCTGCACTCAGGTGGTCGCCAACACAATTCAATGGTCCGGCAGCGCGACCGTCAACCAGGATTGCAAGAGCCTCGGGATGCGCGACATTCCGGCGGCGCAGTCCGTGGCGCTGGTAGAGTAGCCTCCGTGGGGCGCCGATCGATGCC
This sequence comes from Mesorhizobium sp. M1342, assembly GCF_040317955.1. Taxonomy (NCBI): domain Bacteria; kingdom Pseudomonadati; phylum Pseudomonadota; class Alphaproteobacteria; order Hyphomicrobiales; family Phyllobacteriaceae; genus Mesorhizobium; species Mesorhizobium sp. M1342. The sequence goes on from NZ_JAMYLI010000004.1 coordinate 176,629, forward strand.
GAACCTTGGCGATGATTCGGGCGTTGCGGCGGTCGAGTTCGCGATGGTGCTGCCCATTCTGTGCCTGGTGCTGCTTGGTATTCTGGACGGCTGGTCCTACGTAACGAGTTCACTGTCGATGCGCGCCGGTGTGAAGACCGCCGCGAACCTGGTCATGAGCGGATCGACCGATGATGCGGCGACCCAAGCTCTTGCCATTGCGAGCTGGGAAAATCGGCCGGAGGACGGTCAGGTCACGCTAAGCCGCATCCGTATGTGCGGGGCGACGGTGGTCGACGTGTCCACCATGTGCAGTGGGCCGAAGGTGCCGGCGGTCTATGTCCAGATACAGGCATCGGGCACCTGGGTGCCGCCAATTGCCTTCGGCCCATTTGCCACTTCCACTGTAATCGGTCACCAGGAGATGATCCGTGTCCGCTAGGGTAAGCGCGTTCCGGCAGGATCGATCGGGCGGGGCCGGGCTGGAGTTCGCGCTAATCGCCCCCTTCCTCGTCATGCTGCTGTTCGGGATCTTCGCTTTTGGCTGGTCGATGCACTCGGTCTCCAGTGTTCGCTATACGCTGGAGACGTCAGCGCGCTCGCTGCAGCTTAAGAACACGCTGACCCAGGCCGACATTCAATCGATCGCCACGCAGAAATTGCAGGCCTTGGGGTTTAAGGACGTGAACGTCACCATCGCCATCGACCCGGTGAGCGGCGGCTTCCGCATGGCGCATCTGACCGCGGCCTATGCCTTCGTCATCGACTTTCCCTACTTCAGTTCCTTCCCCATCAACTACGCGACAACCGTTACCGTGCCGCTGCTTGGCAGCGGCTAGGCTGTGGCCTGATAGCTTCGCGTGCTGGGGCTCTGCTTACTTGTACGCCTTGAGCGCGATTAGACCACCGAGAATGGTTATCGCCATCAGGATCAGCGCCCACGACACGACGTTATGCGACAGACGCCTCCGGCGGCCGCGCAGGGTCCGGTCCCGCTAGCGTTTGGCCTGATCAGCCCCTGTGTTTTGTCGATCCACATCCTTCCCCACGAGCAGAATGCGACTCATGCCGGCTGGTGTCCAGATCGGCACCGGTTTTGGCGGTCGCGCTGCAAGCCTGGCTCTCAGCCTGCTTTTGATGGCAAGGGGCTAGATAATATATTCATTAGTGCTAATATTGAGATGACGTTACGTCATGTCGGACCATCTATCGGGTGCAATAAAGGGGGTTCCAATGAGAGTGGCTGTATTTTGCGCGGCTGTGGTTTTCGCTGCGACTGGTGTCGCTGATGCCAAGGAAAAGAAGGTGGCGGTCAGTGATGCCGCCGCCTTGTGTTCCACCAACCCGTCAGCCAAGAAGCCCGTTCCAAATCTGGACTGCGGTGTCACCGGAACCGCCAAATCGCAAGATAGCGGCGCAAAGGCAGAGCCGCGCCTCGGATACGACTCCAACCCGTGGATTGTAACAGGCTTTTGACTTCGCATGGCGAATGCCGGTTGAAGCGCTGAAGAGAGTCGTCTTGACCGACGGGCGCCGCCCCCTGGGAGTGGAACGCAAGGGTCGGGCGCCGTTGAGAAGAAGGATGCGCAAATGGCCGCCTATCTGATCGCGGATGTAGACATAAAGGACGCTGCCGTGTTCGAGGAATACCGGCGGGATGTGCCGGCCACCGAGGAGCGTTATGGTGGGAAATATCTAGGTCGTGGCGGTGCGACCAAGGTTTTGGAAGGTGATTGGGAGCCACACCGTTTGGTTATTATCGAATTTCCCGACATGACGTCATTGATGGGCTGGTACAATTCGCCGGAATACGCGCGCCTTATCGAAATCCGTAAGCGTTGCGCCAACACCAGGATAATTGCGCTTGAGGGGATCGCAACACCCACTGTTTGACAGTGGTGACTCGGCTCCGCCTTCATCAGGCAGAATCCGGCTTTTGCCCGAATCCGCACACCGCGAAGTCAGCTGTTTAAAGCCGGGAAACCAGGCAATAAATACGGGCTTACCACCACTGCGGGGCTTTCTCATCATCGCAGTGCCGAGAACCCAACTCGACCGTGCAATTGAAAAGCCCGCCACGGGGGCGACCTGCGGCGGGCTCTTGGAGCGGCTACATCCCTGAGGAATCGACCACTTTGTAGCAGGATTATGACCCGTGTGACCGCGTTAGCCTATGGTGTGATCGCGGAAGACAGGTCTTCGTTGAAGATAACGGCAGAGAGCTTCCCAGTGGCGGGCCATAGGGCAATCCCAGGTGCGGACCTCTGGATTGCCCATTTTTCTTGGAACCGTCGTGCCGCAGCGAAGTTCGGTACCAAAGGGACATTCCGAAATGGAGTTGATCATGAAACAGGTTCTTTTCGCTTCAGCCATTATGGCACTGTCAACTGGCCTCGCATTTGCGCAATCGACCGACACGACCACAGGCGGATCGTCGACCTCGACAACCAAGACCATGCCGAGCACTACGACCGATCAGGGCACGGATTCGACCACCACGAGTGGAACGAACTCGAACTCCGCCAAGGACTGCGCTCCGGGTCAACAAACTGGCAGCGCCAAGCAGGCCGCCCCAGGTCAACAGGACACCGATGCTAACTCGGCTGCTCCTGGTCAGATGAAAAAGACCACGGAAGGCTGCTGACCTGCCTTTGGACTGTCCCAGGTTGATGCATAGCGGTCGATTCTCAGGATGTAGCCGCTTTCGAAAAGCCTGTCGTGCTAGGCCGCCAAGGCGGGTTCGCCTCGCTGAAGGACTTCTGGGAGGTCCAATGAGGATGCGCCTAGACACCCTTTCAGCCGCCATTTATGTTAGACATCTCTAAAGTGCAGATGAGCCGCTCGGCTTTAGAGTGCGCCAAGGGCCTGCATTCGAGCTCTAACTTGTTGTGCTTTTTCATCCGGGGGGACACCAGTATGACAAGCGAACGTCAGCACGAATACGAACTGGGGCATTCGGAAAGAGAACTGAAAAGGCTTGCGACGCAGGCGACATTGGTTGACCCGATGACACGGAATTACCTGCGGCGAGCTGGTCTCCGAGCGGGAATGCATGTCCTTGACGTGGGGAGCGGCGCCGGGGATGTCGCCTTTCTCGCGGCTGATGTTGTCGGACCCACAGGTCTTGTCATCGGCTCTGACAGGTCGGCGGAGGCTCTTGACGCTGCTCGGGCGAGAGCCGCGCAACGTGGTTTGGAGAATGTAATCTTCCACCAATGTGATCCTGCCACCTTCACTTTCGATGTATCGTTCGACGCTATCGTGGGCCGATACGTATTAATGTTCTCGCCCGATCCCGTCGAAATGTTGAGGGGCGTTGCGCGGCATCTTGCTCCCGGCGGCGTGATAGTATTCCACGAAGTCGATTGGACCGGCGCTGCCTCATTTCCCTCCGTCCCGACCTACGACAACTGCTTTCGATGTATCGTTGAGACATTTCGTCGGGTAGGGACCAACCCAAACATGGGCCTGCAACTCCATTCGACCTTCCTCAAAGCCGGGCTGCCGGCCCCTAGCATGGCGGTAAGTGCTCTAGCCGGAGGTGGATCAGACAGTCTGAGCGGCATTGATCTGATCTCCGATCTCGCAGCGATCATGGCTCCGGTCATGGAGCAGATGGGCGTTATCACAGCTTCAGAACTCGGTCCCGAGACGCTTCAAGATCGAATTCGCGCAGAGGTTTATGCAAGCGCAAGCGTGGTGGTCGGCCGATATGAGGTGGGTGCCTGGTCGCGACGAATGTAAGCACCATGATCATGCCTATGCCTTCTACGTCGCTTTCCTCGCCGAGCCGCCGCTTGATGTCACGGGCGGCGCTCGTGCGGGATATCGGCCCTCCAGCATTCAGCCCACGATGACCTGAAAGCCGGCCCATCGCCTCCTGACAGTCAATCTCAGGGTCACTCGCGCTCATGGTGCGTTGATCATGCGTTTCCTTCCACAGTGCTGTCCTCGTCCAATGCATGCGGAACCGGCAGATACGCATTAGCGACAGCCAATCGCCCACTATCGTTCGGATGGTCCGCCCTCCTGAGCCCCATTTCTTCCGCCACGCCCGACAGGGGCTCTTGGACCCTCGGGTCAAGCGCTGGGTTACGTTTCGGAGCATCAGGGCCGCTCGTAGGAGCATTACCAGAAGGTCCGCGCGGGAAAGGTCGGCGGGCGGGTTCTTTGTTAAAATCGCCCGGCAGCCCGAAAAAAGTTTTCCAGACCGGTGCGGATTTGTTCCCAACCCCACTACTGCTGCTCGGGCATTTCAGTATTTTCCTGAGGGTCTTTTTTCACGCCTGGGCTGGGTGACGTGTCCGCTGGCGCATTACCGCCCTGGTTTTGCTCAGGAGCACGCTTGAACGGTGCCGTCTGCCAAGAGCCGTTCGATAAAGGCGTGAGTACAAAGAATGCTATCAGGCCTAGAAAAAGGACGGCGATAACCGCCACGCCCCACGCCATGAGTCTTCGCGTGCCACGCTGTTCTTGCCTGCGAGATAGATTGTCCGCCATTGCTCCGGCCTTTCGTGACGTGGCGCTGGTGAGCAACGCGCCTTCCCGAACTCGGTTCCGCCCGTCGTCCGACATCAGGCTTCGCCTTGAGGCGGCTTCCCGTCGCAGTGACGGTCTGCGGTTTCTGCTTTCTGCTCCGGGGGTGGCCTCTCCGCTCGAATCACCGGTTCCAGGTCGTTGGGAAAATTGGGCGCGTCGACTGGCAGTTTCGGCAGCAAATCTTTTTCGTCCGGTGATAGCGACGGAAGTATCTCTGCCACCTCGGCCAGGATGTCGTTTACGATCCCGTTCATTGCGTGCCTGCTGCGAAAATATCTCCTCTCGAACTTCGCTATTGCATCAAAGTTCCGGCCCATAAGGATGCTTCGTCATTCAGTGGCACGGGACAGGACCGGTGAATTGGCCAATGTTCGAACCCTGCTGGTGATCTGATTTCCATCCAAGGTTTGGCCCGCTGCCGAACGGTGGGGGCTTTTTTATGTATTAGCGGAACCTGATATGTCGAGGCGGGTTGGAAATGGCGGCAGCGTCCCCCGCTGCCGGGCCGAGGCTCCAAGCCCCGGCCGGGTCCGCCTCTGCCCGCCAGTGGGGGCGGACCCACTGGAACACGCTCCGAAAAGGAGGTTTGGATCGCGCTCGGTTCCCCTGGCGGAGCAGAACATCGGAAGGCCGTCACTGCTCCCTCAGGGCGACAAAATTGATGGGAACATTTTAGCAAACTGTAAATTGAAGGTTCTTCTGCAGGAGGCCAAACTGTCCCAGCGGAGCGTCGACAAAGACCGGTTGGAGCGCGCAGACCGTGAGGCAAAGATTGCTAACGCGGCCGAGAGAGAGGCGCGAGATACAAAAACTGCCCGACTTCGAGAACAACGCCTTGCTGCCGAAGCCAAGGCTTCACAAATCAAGAAAGGTCGATCCGGGTGCTAGGTCGCTTTAGCCGCTGATGCTCGCGCTCGATGCTCGGCTGCTTGATCGGGCCGACTACGGTCGCTTGCCAGCCCGATGGCGATGAGGAATATAATCCTTCCGTTGCGGCGATCCCCTCAAACGGAGTTCGCACAAATGGCCCGATCGAAACCTTCCAAGCAGTTATCACAGGTTGAATCGAGCGCTTTCTGGTGGCAGCGGAAGCGCTGCACCTGAGCATCGTCAAGCCGTTCATATCGCCGCTCTGCGACCACTACAGACAGACACGCGTCTTACATGAGGTGCTTTTGAAAGCCGTGCGGGATGTGACCGGAAGGGAAGTCGAGTTCATCCGGTGGAACACTACTGGGCCGGTGCTACCCACTTAAGGCCTGACGTGTCGGTTAGTCCTTCTAGCAGCTTGCGCGACTCTGCGATTGTGCGGCGCGTCTCCGCGATGGCCGAAAGCATGTTGTCTGCCTCAGCGACCGCATGTCGCTGGCGTCGGTGCGCCGCCATAATGAATAGCTCTAAGGCGATGTCCTCATCCATCGGGCAGCTCACGCACCCACTCGAACGTGACCTTCACGGTGAATAGCGGCTTGCTGGTGTGGTCGCGGACACGGATGGCAACTTTCCTGAAAGTTTCCGGCATCTGGTCTTTGGCTATTTCGAGTAACGCTGTTGCTGCCTCATCTTCAGCGGCTTTCCGGCTTTTAAGCTCGGTGCCTTCAGGGTCGGGAAACACTTCGCCATCGTCCGTTAGATCAAAGAAGAAGCGGGCCATATGGCCTTAATTCCTAACCCCGAAAAAGGTTTCCTTGTTGCTACTTGCTGGTTATCCAGTCCACCAAGCCAACTTCGATCTGCTCGCACCCGACATATTCGCGGACCAAGCATGAGGACATTGACGCGCTGCTCTGGTCGTTCCTACCGGAAGAAGTATTGGAAGAGGCGGTCAACGCTTCGGAAGGCGGCGCAGCCTGAACTGTCGCGTTTGGCCCGCTACCTCACGGTGGCGGGCTTTTCTCAGTCACGTTGATTCGGTTTGTGCGCGAACGTCCGCTGAAATTCGCTGCGTTTATTCGACGCTTATGTGACGAATGGGGTACAGATTCGGCTAAGTCGTTGAAAGATCTGGTACGCCCAAGGGGAATCGAACCCCTGTTACCGCCGTGAAAGGGCGGTGTCCTAACCGCTAGACGATGGGCGCGCTCAGACGAAGCGGCTTATACTGGCGTTGTGCGCAACCGGCAACCCGTCAGGTGCCACCTTGGACAACTTTTTTCCGGGCCTGCCAAATCAACGATTTCCCGAAGTTGGCGAGCTTGACGATTAGCGGGGACGCCGCATCGCTCTGCTCCGGAATGATGAAGTTGGGAAGGCTTCGGCCAATCCGATATTCGGGATGCCCAACGGAACGATCTTGGCCGCCAGCCGATCTCAGATCCGCGCTAGCCGTCACCGCCGCTGCGCCGGCGGCAGCGCCAGTTCCAGTCGCGCTCGGGGCCGACGTCGACGTGAACCGATTCTGTGTGGCAGTAGGTGCCGACGCCGCCGCGGCCGGGCATGCTTCTGATGTAGCTCGCCAGTTCCCATTTCGAAACGCCGGGCACCTGGATGTCGGCGGCGGCGCAATACATGTGCAGCGAATTTTTGGCGCCGTTGGCGCGCCGGTTGCGGGCCGGGTCGCGATAGCCTGACGTCACCGTCATCTTGCGGCCGTAGTGGCCTTCGATCGTCTTCAGCACACGCACCAGCGACGGCTTCAGGCAGGCCACGTCGACGCTCTCGTTCTGCTTGAGCAGCCCGTTGGGCGCCAACCGGGCCATGCCGGCGGCTGACGCAACCTGATAGGAGCCGCCGATTGGCCCCTCATCCTCGTTGAGGTCGACGTCGCTTTCGTCATCGAGGCCGGACTTGCGCTTGATCTCGAACAGGGCCGTTTGGCGCACGCCGGGCAGGGCATCGCTGCCAGTGACGTGGCCGGTATCGCCGCCGAGCGAAGCCAGCTGCACCGGCTTGGCCGTGGAACTGGCCGAGGCAAGCGTGATGATCGGCTTTGCCGCTGCTGGCGCCGCTTTTGCCTGCGCCGGGGGCTGCTCGCCCGTCCGGGCGTTGCTGATGATGGGGGCTGGTGTCGCCGAGGCTGGCGTTGCGCCAAACATCGAGGCGAGGAAGCCTTTCTTCTTTGGTGCTTCGGCCTGCGGCATCTCGCCAGCTGTCACATAGACCGGGTTGTTCATGGCCGGAACGGCAGCGGGCTTCGGCGCCGCCACGTCGCCGTCGACCGCGGCAATCTGCTGGGCGACCGCGTCGGTTTGGCGCGCGGTCTGTGCCTGCTGCGTCAGCGATTGCGGCGTGTTTCCAACGATGGTTTCGGCGCCCGCCGGCGTGGTCAGCGGAAAGGCAGCTCCCGGTTTGGACATAGGCACGTAGGCGACTTTTTCAGGCAGCGCCGTATCGCTTGCCGTCATCACCGTCGTCTGCTCGGTCGTGATATCAGACGAATCGGAGGCGATCGCCTTGCCGCTGGAGGCCGCGTTTATGTCCGATGCGGTGGCATTGTAACCGGGCATTCCGACCGACATTGTCGGGTCGCCAGCCGAAGTGCAGGAGGCCAGAAGCAAGGAGCAGAGCGCTGCCACAATGGCGCGGCGTTCTCCCTTTGCGAGGCTCCATCCTGCTGATTTCAAAGTCAAATTCCCCCTCGATGTCCGGTCGGTATATCCTTGGCGCCACACGCATGCGTCGATGCCAGGGTGACCTTTGTCTCCGATCCGGAAACGAGACCTGTGTCAAATCCGCAAGCCTGAAAGTATTTTTGCGGTGATTGCCGAATTACGGCCGCTTGATGGTTGACGACACCATTTCGCCCGCTTTTGGCGGTCCGTCAACTCACCACACATTACAGTCCGTTACACACGTACTTTCACATAGGTGCCGGGAGCATCACCCAAGGTTTTCATATGCTTGCCCGGTTTGCGGGCAGGCACGCGCGTGTTGTCCTTGGCCTCTATCCAGTCTTGCCAGTGCGGCCACCAGGATCCTGGATGGTCGGTGGCATTGGCTATCCACTGGCTGAAGTCGCCCGTCGGCATACCCCCGGTCCAATACTGGTATTTGTTGGATGCCGGCGGATTGACGACACCGGCGATATGGCCCGATCCGGCCATCACATACTCGACTGTGCCGCCGAAATATTTCGAGCCGAGGAACACCGAAAGCGCCGGCGCGATGTGATCTTCCTTGGAGGCGAGGTTGTAGACCGGGATGGTGATGTCGCCGAGCGAGACCGTATGGCCCGCCAGTTCCATCGTGCCTTGCGAAAGGTTGTTCTCGAGATAGCAGTTGCGCAGGTAGAAAGAGTGATTGGCCGCCGCCATGCGGGTGGAATCTGCATTCCAGTAGAGCAGGTCGAAGGGCAGGGGATCCTTGCCGCGCATGTAGTTGTTGACGACATAGGGCCAGATCAGGTCGCCTGAGCGCAGCATGTTGAAGGCGGTCGCCATCTTGGTGCCGTCGAGATAGCCTTTTTCGCTCATCGACTTTTCCACAGCGGCGACCTGTTCTTCGTCGACGAACACTTTCAGGTCGCCGGCATGGGTGAAGTCGACCTGCGTGGTGAAGAACGTAGCCGATTTTATGCGGTCGTCGCCCTCTTGCGCCATCAGCGCCAGTGCCGCCGCCAAAAGCGTGCCGCCGACGCAATAGCCGATCGCGTTGACGTCGCGTTCGCCGGTGGCCTTCTCGACCGTGTCGAGGCCATATTGCAGACCCTCGCGGATATAGGCTTCCCAGCTCTTGGTGCCGTGGCGCTCGTCCGGATTGATCCAGGAGATGACGAACACGGTGTGGCCCTGTTCAACCGCCCAGCGAATGAAGGATTTCTGCGGGTTCAGATCGAGGATGTAGAATTTGTTGATCCATGGCGGGCAGATCAGCAGGGGCCGCTTGAGCACCGTCTCGGTGGCCGGGTCGTACTGGATGATTTCGGCGACGTCGCTGCGGCCGACCACCTTGCCGGGAGTGGTGGCGATGTTCCTGCCGATCTCGAAGGGGGAGTAGTCGGCCTGCCGCAGCTTCAGGTCGCCCTTGCCGGCGGCGATGTCCTCGGCCAGCATCTTCATGCCGCGCACCAGGTTTTCGCCGTTCGAGGCGACGGTTTCACGGAACAGTTCCGGATTGGTCAGGATGAAATTCGACGGCGAGATGGCGTTGGACACCTGCTTGACGTAAAAGCCGGCCTTGTGGCGGGTGTGCTCGTCCAGACCTTCGGCGTGCTCGACCAGATCGGCCGCCCAGCGCGAGGTGACGAGATAGGCCTGCTTGAGGAAATCGAAGAAGGCATTGCGGCCCCATTCCGGGTCGAGGAAGCGCTTGTCCCCGCGCTCCGGCTTGACCGCGTCCTCGGTGTCTTGCGCGGCGTTGCTGGTGCGCTGAATGGCGTTGGCCCAGACCGTCATATAGCCGGAGAACAACCGCGTCTGCGCTTCCAGCGCGCGCTGCGGATCGGCAAGCCAGTATTCGCTGAGCTTGGAAAAGGTCTTCACCATATCGACAACGGGCTCGGCGACATGGTCGCGCACGTCGCCTTTTTCGCGCGGCTCAGCCCAGGCGGAAGCTGCCTTGCCGGCCTGCTCGATCATGCGCGCCATGTTCAGGGCGAAGCGTTCCGGGTCCTTCACCAGATATTGCTCGACGGTCGAAGGCTCGTCATCTTCCGCTTTGCCCGAATCGGGTGTTTTGGACATGGTTGGCGGGGTTCCTCCCGAGGCCTTTTCTTGACATATTAACATGGGACATCCGACCGGGCCAATCTCGCTCTACCTCGGCTGCCAGGGAAACAATATGACGATTAATATTGGCGAGACTGTTTTTTTCGGTGCCGGACGTTTTTGCCGCATCGGCGTGGCGATCGTCCTCATCGGGATTGCCGGGTGCTCGAGCACCAACACGAATGGCCCGACGCCTGTCGCTGCGGGTGCGGGGCCGAAGGATACCGGCACCTTTCCGAACCTGAACATCAAGCCGCAAGTGGCGGCGTCGCAGTTCACCGAAGCCGAGAAGAACGCCAAGCTCGCGCAATTGAAGGCGGATGAGAATGCGCAGGCGGCAAAGGGCGGCGGCCCGAAGGTCGCCAACCAGGCGGCGCTGACGGATCTGGCCAAGAAGCATGGCGACGAAACGCTGAGGCAGATCGAAGCCAAATGCGACCCCACCCTCGACCCTACCTGCAAATAAGTATATAGCGCGCGCCCAACACCCCTTCGCTGTCTGGAACTGCCATGGAAGAATTTCACAAGGTTCGCCGGCTTCCGCCTTACGTGTTCGAGCAGGTCAACCGGCTGAAGGCCAGCGCCCGATCGCGTGGCGCCGACATCATCGACCTCGGCATGGGCAATCCGGACCTGCCGACGCCCAAGGCTATCGTCGACAAATTGTGCGAGGTCGTGCGCGACCCGCGCACGCATCGCTATTCCTCGTCGCGTGGCATTCCGGGCCTGCGTCGCGCCCAGGCCGCCTACTATGGCAGGCGCTTCGGCGTGAAGCTCAACCCCGACACGCAAGTGGTGGCCACGCTTGGCTCCAAGGAAGGCTTCGCCAACATGGCGCAGGCGATCACGGCGCCCGGCGACGTGATCCTGTGCCCGAACCCGACCTATCCGATCCATGCCTTCGGCTTCATCATGTCGGGTGGCGTCATCCGCTCGCTGCAGGTGGAGCCGGACGACGGCTTCATCCCGGCGCTCGAGCGCGGGGTCAAACATTCGATCCCGAAGCCGCTGGCGCTGATCCTCAACTATCCGTCGAACCCGACGGCGCTGGTCGCCTCGCTCGATTTCTACAAGGATGTGGTCGCCTTCGCCAAGAAGAACGACATCATCATCCTGTCCGACCTTGCCTATTCGGAGATCTATTTCGACGGCAATCCGCCGCCTTCGGTGCTGCAGGTGCCTGGCGCGATCGACGTTTGCGTCGAATTCACCTCCATGTCGAAGACCTTCTCCATGCCCGGTTGGCGGATGGGCTTTGCCGTCGGCAACGAGCGGCTGATCTCGGCGCTGACGCGGGTGAAATCCTACCTCGATTACGGCGCCTTCACGCCGATCCAGGTGGCGGCGGCACACGCGCTCAACGGCGACGGCGCCGACATCGCCGAGGTGCGCGATATCTATCACAAGCGCCGCGACGTGATGGTCGATGCCTTCGGCCGCGCTGGCTGGACCATTCCGGCACCGGCGGCATCGATGTTCGCCTGGGCGCCAATCCCGGAGCCGTTCCGACATCTCGGCTCGCTCGAATTCTCCAAGCTGCTCATCGAACATGCCGACGTGGCCGTGGCGCCGGGTGTTGGCTTCGGCGAGCATGGCGACGAATTCGTGCGCGTCGCTCTGGTCGAGAACGAGCACAGGATCCGGCAGGCGGCGCGCAACATCAAGCGCTTCTTGTCGACCAGCGCCAAGCAGCCCAACAATGTCGTGCCGCTCTCCGCTCATCGGTAAGCTTGCCGCAGACGATTTCGATCGAATTTTGAGGGACGTCGCCGGATATGGCTGAAGCATTGCGTGTTGGAATTGCCGGCCTCGGCACCGTTGGCGCGTCGGTGGCGCGCGTGCTGCGCGACAAGGCGGTGGAACTGACCCGCCAGTGCGGCCGCGACGTCATCGTCACCGCCATCTCGGCGCGTGACCCGAAGCGCGATCGCGGCGTCGATCTCAGCTCGGCAGAGTGGTTCGACGATCCGGTCAAGATGGCGCAGACCGCCGAAATCGACGTGTTCGTCGAACTGATCGGCGGCGACGAGGGTCCGTCGCGCTCATCGGTGAAAGCGGCACTCGAAGCCGGCCGTCATGTCGTCACTGCCAACAAGGCGCTGCTGGCCAAGCATGGCGTTGCGCTGGCCGAAATCGCCGAGAAGAAGGGCGTGCTGCTCAACTACGAGGCGGCAGTGGCGGGCGGCATTCCCGTCATCAAGACCATGCGCGAGGCGATGGCCGGCAATTCGGTCACCCGCGTGTTCGGCATCCTCAACGGCACCTGCAACTACATCCTGACGCGCATGGAGGCCGAGGGCATCTCGTTTGATGCTTGCCTGAAGGACGCGCAGCGGCTGGGCTATGCCGAAGCCGATCCGACCTTCGACATCGAGGGCCACGACACCGCGCACAAGCTGTCGATCCTGACCAGCCTTGCCTTTGGCACCAGGATCGCCGCCAATGACATCTACATGGAGGGCATCTCCAACATCACCCAGGCCGACATCCGCGCGGCCGCCGATCTTGGCTACCGGATCAAGTTGCTGGGTGTCGCCCAGCGCACCGAGAGCGGCATCGAGCAGCGCGTGCATCCGACGATGGTGCCGACCGCATCGGTCATCGCGCAGGTGCATGGCGTCACCAATGCGGTGGCGATCGAGACCGACATTCTGGGCGAACTGCTGCTATCAGGCCCCGGTGCCGGCGGCAACGCCACCGCCTCGGCCGTCATCGGCGACATCGCCGACATCGCCAAGAGCCGGCCAGGATTCCAGCATGGTCCGGTCTTCGGACGGCCGGCGAAGGAGCTGAAACCCTACAAGAAGGCGCAGATGCGCAGCCATGCCGGCGGCTACTTCATCCGGCTGACCGTGCATGACCGCATCGGTGTGTTCGCGGCAATAGCCAAGCGCATGGCCGACAGCGATATTTCGCTGGAATCGATCGTCCAGCACGCGGTCAACGGCGAAGCGGCGGCACAAAAAACGGTGATCCTCGTCACCCACGAGACGACCGAGGCCGCCGTGCGCAAGGCCGTCGATGGCATCACCAAGGATGGCCATCTGACCGACAAGCCGCAGGTCATCCGCATCGAGCGGGCAGGGTAGCTTTTGCCCGATAGGCCCCCTGCGGGACAGGGATCCCGCAGGCATTGAGGTCCGGTCTGGTGGGGACAGCCGCCACACGGGAACGAATTGGTGTCGTCGCCGTTCTCTTGGTCAGCAACCAGAGGAACCGCTTCATGGCCGATACCAACAAGCCCGACACCCCTAATATCGACGACATCCAGAAGACGCTGGAAAAGCAGATCGCCGATTTGCGCCGGGAGATCACCAAGATCAACAAGAGCATTTCGGCGCGGGGCGCGGAAATGCTCGATGACGCCAGCGAACAGGCGTCCGAGTTCTACGACACGGCGGCGAACCGCGCGTCGCGAACCGCACAGCAGTTGCGCAGCCAAGCTCAGTCCGTCTCGGAAGTAGCGCGCGAAAACCCCGGTACGACGACTGCCCTGGTCGGCGTGATCGGTTTGCTCGGCTTTATGGCCGGTTTTGCCATAGGTCAGTCGACGAACGATACGTCGCGCCGCTGGTATTGACCACGGCGCGATAGGGCCGGGTTTGCCGGCTCGTTTCCTTGTTTCAGCACATCATTTTTAAGGAGGGCACTGTGGCTTCATCCGCCTTGATCAGCATCCTGATCACATTCCTCGTCATCATCCTCGTTCTCTATCTTGTTCAGCGCCTGCCGCTCGACGGCCGGATGAGGCAGATCGTGCAGGTTATCGTCCTCATAATCGGCATCATTTCGCTGCTCAAATATCTTGCGGTTTTCTAGCGCCGAAGAGTCTAACTTTCGCCTTTCAAGGCCGGCCCGGTTCATTGCGGCCGGCTGGCCTTGTTTCAAAAATGCGTTTTAATCGATTGATATTGCTGACTATTCGATAAATCTTCCGCAGGTCTTGCCGTTGTCATGCTCGTTTGACAAAACAGGCCCGCCTCAGGCGGGGGGCCGCATTGGCAACGAGGAAATCACCAGATGAATGTGGCCCAGAACATCGTCGCCGGCCTTGACCGGATACTCACCATGGAACTGGTGCGCGTCACCGAACGAGCCGCCGTCGCGGCCGCCAGGCTGCGCGGGCGCGGCGACGAAAAGACGGCCGACCAGGTAGCCGTGGATGCCATGCGCCAGGAGCTCAACCGGCTTTCCATCAAGGGCACGGTGGTGATCGGCGAAGGCGAACGGGATGAGGCGCCGATGCTCTACATCGGCGAGGAAGTCGGCACTGGCAAAGGTCCGGCCGTCGATATCGCGCTCGATCCGCTCGAAGGCACGACGATTTGCGCCAAGAACCTGCCCAATGCACTCGCGGTCATCGCGATCGCCGAAAAGGGCAGCCTGCTGTTCGCGCCCGACGTCTACATGGACAAGATCGCCATCGGTCCGGGCTATGCGGACGGCGTCATCGACATCGATGCCTCGGCGGCTGAGAACATCGCCAGCCTCGCTCGGGCCAAGGGCGTCGCTGTATCGGAAATCACCACCTGCATTCTCGACCGGCCGCGCCATGCCAAGCTGATCGATGCCGTGCGCGCCACGGGGGCCGCGATCCGGCTGATCGGCGATGGCGATGTCGCCGGCGTCATCCACACCACGGACCCGGAAAAAACCGGCATCGATATTTATCTGGGCACTGGCGGAGCACCCGAGGGCGTGCTGGCCGCTGCCGCGCTGCGCTGCACCGGCGGCCAGATGCAGGGCAGACTGATCCTCGACACGGCGGAAAAGGTTGCTCGCGCGGCAAAGATGGGTATTTCCAATCCGAAACGGGTCTATCGGACGGAGGACATGGCGCGCGGCGATGTGTTGTTCGCGGCCACCGGTGTCACCGACGGCAACATGCTGGCTGGCGTCAAGTTCGGCCACAATTACATCACCACCCACACGATCGTGCTGCGCTCGTCGTCGCGGACGGTGCGCGAGATCAAGGCCCGCCATCAGGATCTGGATAAGTTCTGACGCTCGCTTGCGAAGCCGCCTTGCAATTGTTAGCCATTCGGGCGCATCCGATGATGGCTGCAGGGATTTGACGATGAAACCGTTCGACTGGCATGCGGATCCGATTTCGCGTGCCACCGCCATCACAAAGTCCTATCGCAACACCCAGAATGTGCGTCGCTTTCTCATCCGGGAATGCGGCAACGCATTCATGTTCGACCGGCCTTTCATGGCCTGGCTCAAGGACGGTGTGGAAAAGACGATGGGCGATGCGGCCGACGAATGGCTTAGGCGACAGGCTGAAAAGCGGAAAGCGCAGTTTTCTTGACCTATTCCGGGACGGCGCACACCCGTGAATCGCATGGCTTTGCCCGCCTTTGGCCTATAGAGCGTCGCGTGAACGTGACGCGCTTGAAATTGTTGCCAATGCAGGTCGTGGCCTCAAAACCGCTGCGCACTTATGGGCGGCATGCATTGTCGTGCGGCCAACGATGAGTTGGCAAAGCGTATGACCGGCGAAAAACGCCTCTTCCTCGATGTCAGGCAGTCGGTATCAGGGGTTTCCTGGGAACATCGGCTGACAGAACGCCAGGACATGATTGCGCTCGCCATCGCGCAAGGCCATGGCGTGCCCGACATCGTCGCGCGGGTGCTTGCCGGCCGTGGTGTCACCGCCGAACAGACCGAGCGGTTTCTCGACCCGACGATCCGCGATCTTCTGCCGGATCCGGCATCGCTGACCGACATGGACAGGGCGGCGGCCCGCATCGCCGCCGCAGTAATGGCCAGGGAAAAGGTGGCGATCTTCGGCGACTATGATGTCGACGGCGCCGCCTCGTCGGCCTTGCTGAAGCGGTTCCTCGCGCATTTCTCGGTGCCGTCGGAAATCTATATCCCGGATCGCATCTTCGAGGGCTATGGTCCCAATCCCGAGGCCATGCGCGAACTGGTTTCGCGCGGCGCGACACTGATCGTCACCGTCGATTGCGGCACCAACAGCGCCGTTTCAGTCGATGCCGCCAACGAGGCCGGGGCCGATGTCGTGGTGCTCGACCACCATCAGGTCGGCGGTGCCTTGCCGGCGGCAATTGCCGTGGTCAATCCCAATCGCGAGGACGACCTTTCCGGGCAAGGCCATCTCTGTGCCGCCGGTGTGGTCTTCCTCGCCCTAGTGCAGACGGCGAGAATCCTGCGCGGCCGCATGGCCGATGCCACACCGCCGGACCTGCTTTCGCTGCTTGATATCGTCGCCTTGGCCACAGTCTGTGACGTGGTGCCGCTGACCGGCGTCAACCGAGCCTTCGTGGTCAAAGGGCTGCAGATGGCGCGCCAGCAGAAGAACGAAGGGCTGGCGGCGCTGGCACGGGTGTCGCGCATCGGCGAGCCGATCAGCACTTTCCATCTGGCCTATCTGATCGGGCCGCGCATCAATGCCGGCGGACGCATCGGCGATGCCGCACTTGGCAGCCGGCTGCTTGCGACCGACGACCCGGTCGAGGCGCGCACCATTGCCGAGACGCTCGACCGGCTCAACCAGGAACGGCAGTTGATGGAGCAGGAGATGCTCGCGGCGGCGCGCGCCGAGGCCGATGCAGAGCTTGCCGGCGGCAATGGCCCGGCTATCGTCGTCACCGCCAACAACAGCTGGCATCCGGGTATTGTCGGCCTGCTCGCTTCGCGATTGAAGGACCACGCCCGCCGGCCGGCCTTCGCCATCGCCTTCAACACTGTGGGCATCGGCACCGGTTCGGGCCGCTCGGTCTCGGGTTTCGACCTCGGCCGGCTGGTGCGCGAGGCGGCCGTTGCGGGGCTGATCGTCAAGGGCGGCGGCCATGGCATGGCGGCGGGCATCACCGTGGAGCGGGCGAAGCTTGGTGAGCTCAGGGCGTTTTTCGAAGAGCGGGCGGCAGCCGACGTGTTCCGCCTGCAGGGCGAGGAAAGCCTGGCCATAGACGGTGCGCTTGCCGCTGAAGGCGCGACGCTCAGCCTGCTTGACGCGCTGGAAAAGGCCGGACCCTTCGGTGCCGGGCACGCTGCCCCCGTTTTCGCGCTGCCGCGCCACCGACTAGCCGATGCGCGGCCGGTCGGCACCAACCACATCCGCGTGGAGCTGCAATCGGAAAGCGGCGGCCGCATCCAGGCGATCGCCTTTCGCGCCGTCGATACCGCGCTTGGCGAATTTCTGTTCAAGAACCGGGGCAAGACGATCCACGTCGCCGGTTCGCTGTCGGGAAATTACTGGAACGGCAACCGCACCGTGCAGTTTCGCATCACCGATGCGGCGCGTGCGTAGGTTTTGATCAGGCGAGAACGGTCTGCAGCCGGGTCAACTCGCCGATCTGGGCCATCGTCGCCTGATAGCCGATGTTGATCGCCTCGTCGGCGCGGTGGAACTCGGTCAGGCCGATATGGCTGAGCTTCGGCTGCAGCGACATATCGGGCGGGTCGCCGGCAAGCCTGGCACGCGAAATGCGGTCCTGGATGATGTTGAAGGCCTCGACCATGACGCCGGTAATGCCGAGCCGCGTCTGATGCGACTGGTGCTCGGCGTCGACCTTGCCGGGCCTTGGTGCGTCCTTTTCGATGACCAGTTCGCCGGCGCTGTGTTTTATCACCGCGGCACGGCCGAACAGATCATAGTGAAGGTTGACCGCCACGACGAGCGGCTGCTCGTACGCGCGGCAGACCGAAACCGGTACGGGGTTGACCAGCGCGCCGTCGACCAGCACGCGGCCATTGCAATTCACCGGCTCGAACACGCCGGGAAGCGCATAGGAGGCGCGCATGGCGGTGATCAATGAGCCGCTCGACAGCCAGATTTCGTGGCCGGTGCGGATTTCGGAGGTGACCGCCACGAACGGCTTGGTCAGGTCCTCGAAACGAATGCCGGCCATGTGCTCGCGCAGCCTTGCATCGAGCTTCATGCCGCCGAACAGGCCGCTGCCGCGCAAATTGAGATCGAGCAGGCCGAAGATGCGGCGCTTGGTCAGGCTGCGGGCGAATTCTTCCAGTTCGTCCAGTTTGCCGGCGAGATAGCAGCCGCCGACCAGCGCGCCGATCGAGGTGCCGGCGATCATCGATACTTCGATGCCGGCTTCGTCGAGCGCGCGCAGCACGCCTATATGCGCCCAGCCGCGGGCGCAACCGCCACCCAAGGCGAGCGAAATGCCTGTTTTCTTCTGGGAGTTCGTTTCGGACGCGCCGCCTGACGAGGACAGGCCGTTGGCCTCCCTTACATCTGGTCTGTTACGCAATGACGCCCACTCGAGCATCATGATCTCCCTTGTCCCACGGCTACTATACGAGCGGGCCGTATCGAAATGATGAATCTGTGTGGTCGGTGTCAGGCAGAAGGTTCAAGCTAGTGGTTTCCGATACGTTTTTTCCGCATCGAACAGCGGCTTGCTGCCGTCGTCGGCAAGCGTCCCCTTGCCATCGATCAGCCCCACCGTCCGATAAAAGCATGAACGCCGGCCAGTGTGACAGGTTGCGTCGTGGCCCAACACTTTGACGCGCAACCATATGGCATCCTGGTCACAATCCGTGAGCATCTCGACGACATGCTGAAAATTGCCTGATGTTTCGCCCTTTTTCCAAAGTGCGTCGCGCGAGCGCGACCAGTAGTGGGCTATGCCGGTCTCCAGTGTCAGTGCCAGTGCTTGCGCATTCATATGCGCAACCATCAACAGCATGCCGTCCGCGGCGTCTGTCACGATGACCGTAACCAGCCCGGCTGCATCGAAGCGCGGCGAAAACACCGCGCCTTCCTCAAGCGCTTTCTTGTCTGACGGAGCTTTTGGAAATTCCAGTGCCGACATCGCCGGTCCTTGTTTTGATGGCCGGCGAGGGCCGATCAGACCCCGCCGCCGCGCACCATGGTGACGAAACGGACCTGCTCTTCGGGCGTGTCCTTGAAAACGCCGGTGAAGGTCGAGGTCAGCGTGGTTGAACCCTGCTTGCGGATGCCGCGCATGGCCATGCACATGTGCTCGGCCTCGATCATGACGGCGACGCCGCGTGGATTGAGCACGTCCTGGATGACGCCGGCGATCTGCGCCGTCAGCGCCTCCTGGGTCTGCAGGCGGTGGGCGAAGATATCGACGACGCGGGCGATCTTGGACAGGCCGACGACCTTGCCGTCCGGAAGATAGCCGACATGCGCCTTGCCGATGATCGGCACCATATGGTGCTCGCAATGTGAATGGAATGTTATGTCCTTGACGATGACCAGATCATCGTAGCCGGCGACCTCCTCGAAGGTGCGGCCGAGCTCGTCGGCCGGGCACATGTCGTAGCCACCGAACATTTCGCGGTAGGCCTTTGCCACCCGCTTCGGCGTGTCGACCAGCCCCTCGCGGTCCGGATTGTCGCCGGTCCAGCGCAAAAGCGTGCGCACGGCGGCTTCGACTTCGGCTTCGCTCGGCCGGTCGGTGACCGGCTTTTCCATATAGGCTGACTGTGGCATGAGCTTCTTGATGACGGCATCCATAAAGGCGTCTCCCGTAGTCCCTCTCGGCGGAGGAACGAGTTGAACGGACCACGACCTTTCGGTGTCGGAAACTCGCCCCGTTTCCAGCCCCGTAAGCGGCGTGAACTTCCCGGCAAGGACATTGGCTTTCGTCTTCTTGTCGATACCGGACTGCCACCATTATATAAGGTCATAGCGAGCGAAAGGAAGACACGACAGCGGCAATCGCTGTTCGCTTGGCGGCGACGGATTGGAAAATAATGATAAACGAGGTCTACAACGCGAAAATTCTCGGTTTTGCCGGGAACATTGGCCGCATCGGCCGGCTCGATCATCCTGACGCAACCGCCAAGGCGCACTCCAAGCTATGCGGTTCCACGGTCACCGTCGACCTCAAGATGCAGGACGGCGTGGTCACGGACTTTGCCCATGATGTGAAGGCCTGCGCGCTCGGCCAGGCGTCGTCATCGATCATGGCGCAACATGTCGTCGGCGCGAGCGCCGAGGAATTGCGCGCGGTGCGCGACACCATGCTGAAGATGCTCAAGGAAAATGGCGCCCCGCCGGACGGTCGCTTCGCGGACCTCAGATATCTGGAGCCGGTGCGCGATTACAAGGCCCGTCATGCCTCGACCATGCTGACTTTCGACGCCGTGGTCGACGCCATCGGCCAGATCGAGAAGCGCGCCGAAGCCTGAGGGCCGGCAACCGACCGTTTACAATGCACGTCTGCTTTCGGCAAATTCGCCGCGTACCCAGTCCGCGAACGCGGCGGCCGGCTCCGACAGATCGCGCAAGCTTCTGGCCACCAGCCAATAGGCGCCGGATGCGACGTCGATGTCGAACGGCTTGACCAGCGCGCCGGACGCGACTTCTCCGCCGATCTGCAAGAGATCGCCCAGTGCAACGCCATGTCCGAGCAAGGCGGCCTGCTTTGAAAGCGACGCATCCGCCAGCATCGGCCCGCGCGCCGGCACGGCGTCGGCGGGCACGCCGGCCGCTTCGAACCAGCGCGCCCAGCCCTGGCGGTTCTCCTCGTGCAAAAGCGTGTAGCGACCAAGATCGATCGGCTTCTCGAGGGCGGGGCCCGAGGCAAGCAGCGCCGGCGACAGAACAGGTGAGTCGACTGTCGAAGCAAGTTGCTCGGCTTCGCTGCGCGGCCACGCGGTGGCATGTGCGCTGAAGCGCAAGGCAAGCTCCGGCTGATCGCTGCGGAACTCGATCAGCCTTGGATCGACCTCGAGCGAGATGTCGATGTCAGGCCGCAATTGGCGAAACCGGTTGAGCCGTGGCACCAGCCACACGGATGCAAGCGACGGCTCGACACTGACACGGACCACGGACTGCGCCGGTGTCGCCACCAGTTCTCCAAGCAAGGTATCGATAGCGTCGAAACTTCTGACAAGCTGATCCAGCAGACGCCGTCCGGTGTCGGTCAGTTCGACACGGCGATGGTGACGTTCGAATAAGGGTTGGCGCAGGAAGATTTCGAGTTCCCGGATCTGCCGGCTGATCGCCGCCTGTGAGACGAAAAGCTCCTCGGCGGCCCGGCTGAAGCTCAGATGCCGGCCCGCCGCCTCGAAGCTCCTCAATGCCGTCAGCGGCAGGCGCCCACGCTTCATTTCGCATAACCCAGGATTATCCGAAGTGGAAATTATACTCGTTTGAAGGCGAAGGCCAGCGGCCGTCTAATCGCATCAAAGGAGACCGACCATGATCCAGTTGCTGAGCATCTTTGGCGATGTCATGCGGATCGCAACGTTTCAATGGCGTGACAGAAGACAGCATGAAAAGCGTTACGAAGAGCCGACCAGTCGTGGCCGGTGGGTGGCTTCGGCTGACTGGCAGCCGTTTCGTCGTTTCCGTCCGTGACGGTGGGGCCATGCAGGGCGCGGGGATTGCGTTCTCCAGTAGAAGCCCACATCTATCGCGTGGGAAACGCGAAACGGAGACTGTGGTGCGCGACCAGCATGGGCATGCGCATATCGCCCGGCCGCCGAAACGCGGCCGTAACTGGCCCGGTCCATGGCGCAAGACGCCGGGCCGTCTCCTCGGCACGTCGCTCGTGCGCCTCTACCAGCTGACATTGTCGGGCTTTGTCGGCAATTCCTGCCGGCATCTGCCGACCTGTTCGGAATATGCCCATGAGGCGATCGCCCGCCATGGCCTGTGGGCGGGCGGTTGGATGGGATTTTTCCGGATGCTGCGCTGCGGGCCATTCGGCACGCATGGCATAGACCTCGTGCCGGAGGTGCTGGAGGATCGTTATGTCTGGTTCACGCCATGGCGGTACTGGCGGATCGGCAGCAAGCGCGGCGAAGCGCAGGGGTGATCGCGTCAGTCAGGTCCCGCCGGCTCTGCCCGTTTACGATCCGGTAGGGTTAACAACAGCCTGCACAAAGACTGCGCATTTGAGACAAAATCGAGACAAGAGACCTCGCTAAGCCGCTCCCGAACCCCCTTCTGGAGCGAGCAGAAAATGCGCAATTTCGACCGTCTTCCCTTCATCTTTGCCGGGATACTGTTCCTGCTCGCCTGGCTGCTGGGATTTCCGCTGCGCGCGCAATCGGCGCCGCTGGGGGACGTGCAGTGCACGGTGATCGCCGATGCGGCGAGCGGCAAGGCGCTCTACGAGGACGGGGTGTGCGACGAGCGGTTCAGCCCGGCTTCGACGTTCAAGGTGCCGTTGTCGCTGATCGGCTATGACAGCGGGATCCTGAGCGACGAGCACACGCCGAGCTGGGATTACAAGCCTGAATTCAACGCGGTGAAGCGGGATCAGAAGACCGTCGATCCGGTGGTCTGGGAGCGGGATTCGATCCTGTGGTTTTCCCGGGAAATCACCCGCCGGCTTGGGTCTGGGAGTTTTGCCGGTTATGTCTCGAAATTCGACTACGGCAACGCCGATGTTTCCGGCAATCCCGGCAAGAATGATGGTTTGACCAAGTCCTGGGTGAATTCCTCGCTCAAGATCACGCCGGTCGAGCAGGTCGAATTCCTGCGCAAGCTGCTGGCCCGCAAGCTGCCTGTCTCGGCCAGGGCTTACGACATGACATCAGCCATCATCCCGACCTTCCAGGCCGGAGGCTGGACGGTGCAAGGCAAGACCGGAAGCACCAGGCTGCGCAACGACGTCGACAAGGTTCAGGACAAGCGTTCGCTCGGCTGGTTCGTCGGCTGGGCGCAAAAGGATGGCCGCCAGATCGTCTTTGCGCGGCTTGTCGTCGAGACCAACCGCACCGACATGCCCAAGGGCCTCAAGACCCGCGCCGCGTTCCTGAAGGACCTGCCGCTCCTCATCAAATGAACGCTGACATTTGAGCCGGGCTTTACGGAGGCGGAATCTGTCCATAAAAGACAGCCGCTGCCGGACGCATCCGGCTTTTCCCTATGCATATCGTAACCCAAAACCGCCATACACTTTTGGGCGACATGCATTTCAACCACCCGCGCTCGTTTGCGGGACTGGATAGGAGATATATATGCTGAATTCCGTTTCCCTGACATTTCCCGATGGCTCCGTCCGCGAATACGACGCGGCGATGACCGGTGCTGGCCTCGCCGAATCGATCTCGAAATCGCTGGCCAAGAAGGCGGTCGCCTATGCGATCGACGGCACCGTTCGCGATCTCAGCGATCCGCTCGGCAAGTCCGGCAAGGTCGAGATCGTCACCCGCGACGACCCGCGCGCGCTGGAGCTGATCCGCCACGACGCGGCCCATGTGCTGGCGGAAGCCGTGCAGGAATTGTGGCCGGGAACGCAGGTGACCATCGGGCCGGTGATCGAGAACGGGTTCTACTACGACTTCGCCCGTAACGAGCCGTTCACGCCTGACGATTTTCCGGTGATCGAGAAGAAGATGCGCGAGATCATCGCGCGCAACAAGCCGTTCACCAGGGAAGTCTGGTCGCGCGACAGGGCGAAAAAAGTCTTTGCCGACAAGGGCGAGCGCTACAAGCTGGAGCTGATCGACGCCATTCCTGAGGATCAGAATCTCAAGATCTATGCGCAGGGCGACTGGTTCGACCTCTGCCGTGGCCCGCACATGGCCTCGACCGGGCAGATCGGCAATGCCTTCAAACTCATGAAGGTGGCCGGCGCCTATTGGCGCGGGGATTCGAACAACCCGATGCTGACCCGCATCTACGGCACGGCCTGGGCCGACCAGGCGCAGCTCGAAGCCTACCAGATGATGCTGGAGGAGGCCGAGAAGCGCGACCATAGGAAGATCGGCCGCGAGATGGACCTGTTCCATTTCCAGGAAGAGGGACCGGGCGTCGTCTTCTGGCATGCCAAGGGCTGGAAGATGTTCCAGAACTTGGTCAACTACATGCGCCGCCGCCTCGATGAGCAGGGCTATCAGGAGGTCAACGCGCCGCAGGTGCTCGACAAGAGCCTGTGGGAGACGTCAGGCCATTGGGGCTGGTATCGCGACGCCATGTTCAAGGTGACGGTCGCCGGCGACGACACCGATGACGACCGGGTCTTCGCGTTGAAGCCGATGAACTGTCCGGGCCATGTGCAGATTTTCAAGCATGGGTTGAAGTCCTATCGCGATCTACCCGTGAAGCTTGCGGAATTCGGCAATGTGCATCGCTACGAGCCGTCGGGCGCGCTGCACGGGCTGATGCGTGTGCGCGGCTTCACGCAGGACGATGCGCACATCTTCTGCACCGAGGAGCAGCTGGCTGCGGAGTGCCTGCGCATCAACGATTTGATCCTGTCGACCTATGCCGATTTCGGTTTTGACGAAATCAGCGTCAAGCTTTCGACGCGGCCCGACAAACGCGTCGGCACCGACGAAGCCTGGGATCATGCCGAGGCGATCATGGGGAGCGTGCTGGAGACGATCAGGACACGATCCGGCAATCGCATCAAGACCTCGATCAATCCGGGCGAGGGCGCCTTCTACGGACCGAAATTCGAATATGTGCTCAAGGATGCTATCGGCCGCGAATGGCAGTGCGGCACGACGCAGGTCGACTTCAACCTGCCGGAACGGTTCGGCGCCTTCTATATCGGCTCCGATTCCGAGAAGAAGCAGCCTGTGATGGTGCACCGCGCCATCTGCGGTTCGATGGAGCGCTTCCTCGGCATCCTGATCGAGAACTATTCCGGCCATTTCCCGCTGTGGTTCGCGCCGCTGCAGGTGGTGGTGGCGACGATCACCTCGGATGCCGACGGCTATGCGACCGAAGTGGTGGCAAAGCTGAAGGCCGCCGGGCTGTTGGCGGAAGCGGATTTGCGCAACGAGAAGATCAACTACAAGGTCCGCGAACACTCGCTGGCCAAGGTTCCGGTCATCCTCGTCTGCGGCAAGCGCGAGGCGGAAGAGCAGACGGTCAACATGCGCCGGCTGGGCTCACGCGACCAGGAATCGCTTGGCCTTGACCAGGCGATCGCGCAATTGGCCGAAGAAGCCGTCACGCCCGACCGCAGGCGCAAACGCGCTGCCTGATCGGCATAGTTTTTCGGCCAAATGGCGGTGGAGCGATCCACCGCCATTTTCATATCCTTGTCACGCCGACCTTGTAACGAACCCCTATGCTCAAGCTGAAATCGCGCGAACGACCCTTTCCCGAGCTTTCCTATGCCAATCCGCGCCAGCCGGCGCTGACGCGCTGGTTCATCCATTCGATCGAAGGCCTGTCGGGCCGCGACCGCTACACCGCGCTTTACGATTTTTGGCGCCGTCAGGTCGTGCCGACCGGCGAGCGTGTGTTCAGCCGCATGCTCGACCTGATCGACGTCCGCGTGCGGACGGCAGATCAGTGGCCGCCAGCGCAATTGCCTGATACGCCGCTGGTGATCGTCGCCAATCATCCGTTCGGCATCGGTGACGGCATTGCCGTGCTGTCGCTGGCCGAGCAGCTCGGACGGCCGTTCCGGGTGATGATCCACAAGGACCTGCTCAAGATCCGCGAGATGGAGCCCTACTCGCTGCCGATCGACTTTTCCGAGACCAAGGACGCGCTGAAGAACAACATGGCCGTGCGCCATGAAGCGGTGCGGCTGCTGAAGGAGGGCGTCACCATCGTGGTGTTTCCGGCCGGCGGTGTCGCCACCGCGCCAAAAGGTTTTGGCCGGGCGCGCGACCTGCCGTGGAAGATGTTTGCGGCCCGTCTCGTCCAGGAGGCCAAAGCGTCGGTCATCCCGATGCATTTTTCCGGGCAGAACGGCAGGCTGTTCCATCTGGTCAGCGGCCCGATGAACATGGCTGAGAGCGACGGCCGGGTGGCGAAATTCATCGGCAAGGCCTCGGTGACATTGCGCACGTCGCTGCTCATCCACGAATTCGCGCGGTTGTCCGGCAAGGCGATCGACGTGCGTGTCGGCAAGATGCTGAGCTGGAGCGAACTGGAGCCATTGCGCGACCGCAAGGCGTTGCTCGACCGCCTTTATCGCGGCGTGTTCGACCTTGCGCCAGTCGTGAGGCGCCGCCGGATTCCGTTCCTGCCGGCGCGGACCAAGCTGGCTGCTTGAGGCAACAAACGTCCGGCTCA
Source organism: Mesorhizobium sp. M1342 (assembly GCF_040317955.1). Lineage (NCBI taxonomy): Bacteria > Pseudomonadati > Pseudomonadota > Alphaproteobacteria > Hyphomicrobiales > Phyllobacteriaceae > Mesorhizobium > Mesorhizobium sp. M1342. Next base: position 202,747 of record NZ_JAMYLI010000004.1, read on the forward strand.
CGAGGGGCCGAGACTCGACCGTCCGTTCAGAAAATAGTATGACACTGTAACGTTGCGGTGCTATAAGGAGGCAAGAAACGAACTTGCCATGAGAACCAGCAAACCAATCACCGTGACCCTCGGCCGCCAGCAGAGCAGCGTCGACGCACGTCTGGCCTCGGGCGCCTACGATTCCGCCAGCGAAGTCATGCGCGCGGCGCTACGCGCCCTCGATCGCGAGGAGCAGATCATCACCGCTGTTATGCACGCCAAGGTCCAGGAAGCCCTTGACGACCCGCGTCCGGACATCCCGGCAGAAGACGTCTTCAAAGCGTTGCGCGCCCATCATGCGGACCGCATGAAGGCCTCTAAGCGTGACGCATAAGGTCGTCTTCAGGCCAGCGGCTCAAGCCGACCTCTTCGCCATCTACAATTACATCGAAAACGACAGCGGGAATCGGCGTGCCGGCGACTATGTCAACCGCATAGAGGCCGCGTGTATGGCGCTGTCCACCTTCCCGGAGCGCGGGACCGTGCGCGACGCTGTTGGCCCCGGCGTCCGCATCGTCGGTTTTGAACGCCGCGTATTTATCGTTTTCCGGGTCAACGGTGACACCGTGGTCATCCTGCGTGTGCTCTACGGCGGTTCAGAGGATGAAGCAGACACCTGATTCCTCTGGTAGGGATTGCGAACTGCAGTCTGGTCTAATCAGCACCTTCTTCGGGATCCATCGCCGCGGCCTCGGTGGCCAGAACCTCGATTTCCTGGTTCTGCCCGGCCACGACCGTAAAATCCTTCTGGTAGATGCGGTCGCGGTTCTTGGCGATGATGGTGTAGTCGCCCTCGGCCAGCACCATAGAGGCGAAGGCGCCGACAGTTTCCTTGATCGGATCGCCGGACTCATTGAGCAGCGACCAGGAGGTATCGGCGATCGCCTCGCCGCCGGTTTCGCGCACCAGCTTCATCGTGATCTCGGCGGCGTGGTGCTCGACGGTCGCTTCGGTCAGCTTGCCGGCCTCGACACGGATGTCGGAGCGGATGACCGCGTTGACCGCGCCATAGGTCGAGACGACATGGTAGATGCCGGCGTTGAGCCGCACGACGCTGTTAGGCTCGACATCGGGAATGATCAGCGCGCGGTCGCCATTGGCCTCGGCGGTGCCCTCGTAAATCGAAAAGCGCAGCTTCTTCGGTGGAATGCGCACGCCGCCGGACAGCACGGCGTCGAGCTTGAGGCCACCGGCGTCGAGCACGAGGCTTTCGCGCTTGGCGTCCTTGCCGACAGTGATGCGCTTGGTGGCGCCGGCCCGGCCGTAGGAGGCGTGAACCAGATAGCTGCCAGGCTCGAGCTGGAAGACGGCGGTGCCGCCATGGGAGGAGGCGACCATCGGCAATTTGCCGTTGACGGCTTCGGGCTTGAAGACCCGCCAGACGATGCCGCGCGTGATGTCGGAACCCTTGTCGGTCAACTGGGCGGACAGCGTGATGGCGCCGCCGCCGCTTAGTGCCAGTGACGTCTCGCCTTTCGGCGTCGCGTAGCTCGAAATTCCCGGAAGCTTCAGGTCGCTGACACCGTCGACGTTCTGCGCCATGGCGAACGAAACCGGCGCCATCAACAGCAGGGCACCGAGCCAGATCAGGAAAAGACGGACAGTCCCCTCAAACATGCCTTGCGTTGAAGCCCATGGCGGTGGCAATTTCAAGGCTTAAGAGTCCGATCGATACGACTCTCTTCCGTCCGGCGTATCCCGCGCCAATGCCCGAGCCGCCGAATTCCCGATGGTGCGCTTCAGCTCAAAACAGAATGTTCAGGAGACTTGCGCCCATGGCGTCGCCGATCATCGATTTCCTGCTGACCCGAAACTCCGCTCCGATCCCCGATCTGAAGCAGCCGGCGCCGAGCGATGCGGAGATCGCGACGATGATCACTGCTGCCTCGCGGGTGCCCGACCATGGCCGATTGGAGCCCTGGCGCTTCATCGTCTACCGTGGCGACGCCCGCGTCGAGATCGGCAGGCAACTGGCAGCGCTTGCAGAGCAGCGGGAGGGCCCATTGCCGGAAGGCCGCCGCAATCAGGAACTGGCGCGGTTCTCACGCGCGCCGCTGGTGATCGGCGTCGTATCTGTCCCCCGGGAGAATCCAAAAATCCCGCAATGGGAAATGTTCCTGTCGGGCGGCATGGCGGCGATGAACCTGATGATAGCAGCGAATGCGCTGGGCTATGGCACCAACATGATCAGCAACTGGTATTCGGATGTACCGGAGGGCAGGGCGCTGCTGGGGCTGGCGCCGCAGGAGCGCGTCGTCGGCTTCATCCATATCGGCTCCTATGCCGGCCCGGCGCCGGAGCGGCCGCGGCCCGATCCGGCAAAGCTTTACGGCGACTATTCGGGGCGGTGGGCGGGCTGAATGTTCTACGAACCCTCAAAGGGCCACGGCCTGCCGCACGATCCATCGAAGGCGATCGTGGCGCCGCGTCCGATCGGCTGGATTTCGACGCTGAACGGAGCCGGTGAGATCAACCTTGCTCCATACTCCTTCTTCAATGCCGTTTCGACACGGCCGTTCATTGTCTGGTTCTCCTCCGAGGGCGAGAAGGACAGCGCCTCTTTCGCGCAGGAGACCGGTGAGTTCGTCGCCAATCTGGTCAGCCGCGATCTTGCCGACAAGATGAACCGCACATCGGTCAACGCACCGCGCGGCGTCAATGAGTTCGCCTATGCCGATCTCGCCATGGCGCCGTCGCGCCTCGTCGCGCCGCCGCGCGTGGCGGCAGCGCCGGCTGCGCTCGAATGCCGGGTGACGGAAGTTTTTCGGCCAAAGGCGCTGGACGGATCGCCGACAAGCGCTGTGATTGTTGCCGGTGAGGTGGTCGGCGTGCACATCGACGACGCCTTCCTGACAGACGGCCTGTTCGACATCACCAAGGCCGGCAATGTCGCTCGTCTCGGCTATATGGACTATGCCAGCGTCGACCAGGTGTTTTCGATGCGCCGGCCGCGCTGGGACAAGGACTAGATATCAGGCTTGGCCAGCGCCTTGCCGGCACTCTTTCGCCGCCTGGCCGTCATGACGGTGCGCACATAGCCGGGCTCGCCGATCCGGATGCTTCCATCGGGCAGGCCCAGTATGCGGTCGAGAGCGATCTCGTAGAGCCTGACGCGTTTCTCCAGGGCCTCGATCGCGATCTCCATGTCGGCGTCGCTGCCCCCGGCAATTGCCTTGGCAACGACGTCATGCGTGGCCATGCCGAACTGCATGACGATGTCGGCGACACCTTCCGGATCGAAGGTCCTGAAAGTGGTGTCTTCGATCCCTTGCCTGATGATCTTGACCAGCAGAGGTGAAAACGACGCGCTGGCGGCCAGATTGATACGGTGGAAAAGCACCAGATTCTCAGGCCGAAACATCGTCTCGAAAAGAGTCCAAGCTTCCGGCGCGGTCTCGATCTTGGCCCGCCGCGACTGGCTGAGCAGGCCATTCAGGCGGTCAAGCGGGTCTAGGCCCGGATCGTCGATTATGTCTTGCACGCCAGCCAGTGCCTGTCTTGCAAAGCGATCGGCCAAGGCTTCCAGAAGAGCCTCCTTGGAGGGGAAGTAGTGATAGAAGGCGCCCTTGGAGACGCCGGCGGACGCAATCACGTCGTTGAGGCTCGCTTTGTCATAGCCCTGCGTCAGAAAAAGCGTCTGGGCATGGTCCAGAAGTTCTTCTCGCCTGAACTCTGGATGCTTGATGACACGGGGCATGATGAACCTTCTGCACAGCTCGCTTGAATTACAGACCGTCGGTCGGTATGGTAGACCGATGGTCTAAAATTGCCAGCGCAAGTGAGCGGATATCATGAAAGGCCGATCATGATCGCGAAATTGGTCCTTCAAACATTCGTCTGGTTTGGCGCCATGGGCGCCTTGCTCTTCCTGTCGGCGGCACGCTGCACTGGCCGGGGGCCTGGGTCTATCTGGTGGGGATGGTGGGGCTCAGTCTCACCTTGGGCGTGGCGCTGGCAAGGCGCGATCCCGGCCTGATGAATGAGCGGCTGAGTTCTCCCATCCAGAAGAATCAGGACACGGCCGACAAGGTCCTGCTGTCCATACTACTGTTCGCCATCTTTGGTTCGCAGATATTCATGGGGTTCGACGTCCGTTTCGGCTGGTCCGTGGTTCCCGTCTGGGTGCAGGTGGTCGGCGCGCTCGTCCTGCTGCTCGGAATCTGGATCTGCTATCTGACGATGCTGGAGAACAGTTTCGCGGCGCCGGTGGTGAGGATCCAGGATGAACGCGGACAACATGTGATCTCCACGGGGCCTTACAGCTACGTCCGCCATCCGATGTACGCCGGCGCCATCCTCTTCTTCGCCGGCACGGCACTTCTGCTTGGTTCCTGGTGGGGGCTGGCGTCGGTACTCGTGATCGTCGTTCTCCTGGCCATCCGCACCTTCATTGAAGAGAAGACGCTTCGCACCGGCCTGCGCGGCTATGACGACTATGTGGCCCGGGTCCGTTACCGCCTGATCCCATTGGTCTGGTAGCAGGCGCTCAGGCGGAAACACCTGCCGCCTTTGCCCGCGCCAGCAGCCGCTCGGCTAGCCGCAGGTGCGGGCGGTCGAACATCCTGCCGTCGATGCTGACGACGCCGGGACTTCCCGCTGCCGCGAACGCGGCAACGATTGCCGCCGATTGTCTCACGGCGTCGACCGACGGCGTGAAGGCGGCGTTGATGACCGGCACCTGATCGGGGTGGATCGCCATCTTGCCGGTGAAGCCATCGCGCTCGGCCTCGGTGCATTCCGCTTCGAAGGCCGCCATGTCGCGAAAATTCGGGAAGACGGTGTCGATCGCCTCGACCTCCGCCGCACCGGCGGCAAGTATGGTCATGGTGCGAGCGTGACGGAACACGTCCGTGTAGCGGCCATGCTCGTCGCGGGCGCTGCGCGCGCCGATCGCCGCCGACAGGTCTTCAGCGCCCCAGGTGAGGCCGGCAAGCCGCGCGCTTGTCCCGGCATAGGTCGCAGCCGCCAGCACGCCTGCCGGCGTTTCTGTGATGATCGGCAGGATCTTGATCGCGCCGTCGGCCAAGCCGTTTTCGGCCTCGCGCACCCTGAGCTTTGCCGACAGGTGCTGCACATCCTGGCCGCTGTTCGACTTGGGCAGCATGATGCCGTCGGGTTTCGCTGGAACCAGTGCGGCGAGATCGTCGTCCGTCAGCGCGGTCGACAGGTCGTTGACCCTGACATAGATGGCTGAACCGGTTTGCGCCCTGCGTTCCAGGATGAAGCGCGCCGCCACCTCGCGTGCCAGCGCCTTGTTGTGCGGTGCCACGGAATCCTCGAGGTCGACGATGACCACGTCGGCGCCGACACCAAAACCCTTTTCCAGTTTCCTCTGGGAATCGCCAGGGATGAACAGCAGCGAACGCATGCGTCAGATCGCCTTCTTCAGCATCATCGCTTGCCTGGTGCATTTGGCGACGAGATCGCCATGCTGGTTGTAGGCGCGATGCTCGAATTCGACGATGCCGCGATCGGGTTTCGACCTGGACTCGCGCACCGAGATGACTGTCGTCTCAACGCGAATGGTGTCGCCATGGAAGACCGGATGCGGAAACACGGTCTCCTTCATGCCGAGATTGGCGACCGTAGTGCCGACTGTGATGTCATTGACCGAAATGCCGATCATCAGGCCGAGCGTGAACAGCGAGTTGACCAGCGGCTTGCCCCATTCGCTCTTGGCGGCGAAATCGAAGTCGATGTGCAGCGGCTGCGGGTTCAGCGTCATTACCGAAAACAGCATGTTGTCGCTTTCGGTAATGGTCTTGCGCAGCGTGTGCTGGAAGACATGGCCGACAACGAACTCTTGGAGATAAAGCCCGGCCATTTCTTTCTCCTCAGGTGCTTGACGGTGATAGGCGCTGCAAATCAGCCTCGCAAGCCAGTTAATGAACATGGTGAACGGTTCGTAAACCAATTCTGCCTACGGTCGTCAGTGGGGTCAGAAGCTTCTGACAAGGGGCGTAAGCAGGCGGGCATGGTTGTTGTTTCGCATTTCCTGAAATGGATCTACACGGCCAGGGTGTCGGAGCGCGCCGCGGCGGCGAGCGCTCTGGCCCGGGCCTATATCAATTCCGAATTGCCTTTCGAGGACCGTTGCGCCGCCGAGGCGGCGCTGACGCTGTTGCTCGACGATGCCTCGTCGAAGGTGCGGCTGGCGATGGCCGAGGCGCTGTCGATGAGCCACCACGCGCCAATGCAGATCATCAGCGTGCTGGCCTCCGACCAGCCGGAAGTCGCCGGCGTGGTGTTGGCGCGCTCGCCGCTGCTCACCGACGCCGACCTGATCAACCGCGTGGCTTCAAGTCCGAAGGCGACACAGAAATTGATCGCCGACCGGCCACTCGTCTCGATGGCGCTGTCGGCGGCCATCGCCGAGATCGGCGAGGCGGACGCCTGCGCCGTGCTGCTCGCCAACAGCGGCGCCGACATCGCCTCGCTCAGCTTCCGCCGCATGGCCGAACGGCATGGGCACCTGCCGTTGGTGCGCGAGGCGCTGATATCGGATATCAGGCTGCCGGCCGACTGCCGGCATATGCTGCTCGTCAAGCTTGGCGAAATGTTGAAAACGTCGCCACTGGTGATGGCGATGATGGGCGCGGCGCGAGCCGACCGCGTCATGCGCGACGCCTGCGTTAAGGCTTCCGTGACGCTGATCGAAGGCACGCGCCAGGAAGAACATGCGGCCCTGATCGAGCATCTCAGGCTGCGTGGCGACCTTACCGCGAGCTTTCTGATCCGCACCATCGCGCATGGCAAGGTGGATTTCTTCGGCTCGGCGCTGGTCGCGCTCAGCCAGCAGTCCGAACAAAGGGTAAGGGCGCTGCTGGCCGGTGGGCACGACGTGGCCTTGCAGGCGCTGTTCCGCAGCGCCGGACTCGCCGCAGTCACCCATGCCATCATCCTGCGTGCGCTGAAGATCTGGCGCGAGGTTGCCAACGGCAAGCGCATCGCCGGTGTGCAGGAGGTCAGCTGGCTGATGCTCAAGGAAGTGGGTGGGCAATCCGCCGAAGGCGATCTTGCCGCCTTGATCAAGTCGATCCATCTCGATGCGCTGCGCGAGAACGCGCGAGGCCACGCGCTGGCGATAGCGGCAGCTTAACCTTTATCCCTCGCGAAAAAGTCGGGGAAATCCTCCATCGCGGCGGCGATGATGCGCAGCGATGCCGCGATCTGCAGCAATTCGCTGGTGCCGTTTCGCTCGGCGATGTTCGCTGCGTACTGCCGGGCGACGGCGACGGTCGAGGTCTGCGGATCGCTGGGGGCGCGGAAAAGCAGTTCGCGCGCCAGTCCCCTCAGGAAGTTGGCGATCGAAAGCGCGGTCTCGGATGGAATGGCATGGCTTTGGCTTGCATCGCGCAGCCGAAGGACCTCCAGGCCGACGGTGACGGCGGCGACTCCGCCGCCCAGAACCGCATCGCCCTTCTGACCGGCATTCTGCACCAGCGGCATCAGCTGGTTGATGCGGTCGTAGGCGAGGCTCTCGAAGGCCGAACGTCTCGGCACGCGCTCATGCAGGCAAAGCCGCGCCAGATCCTCGCGCATGGCGCGCACGATGCGGTTGGCCGCGAGCCACGGATCGGCGGGCAGCACGACGATGAAGACACCGATCGCCAGCAGGATGCCGACCAGGATCGACGCCGAACCGGCGAAGAAGGGTCCGGGATCGTAGGTCATCGCCTGGTGCGGGCTCAGGAAGGCAAGGAAGTTGATGGCGAAGGCCGTCGCCACGCCGACATAGCGTGGATTGGCCATGGCCAGCGCCGTCGGTACAAGGATGGGCACGACAAACAGCATGAACCAGCCGAAGCCGGGCAGGGCAGGCAATGCGATCTGGCCGACGAGAAAGGCAAACGGCAGCGCCAGAAGCGTTCCCTTGAAGAAACCCCAGGCGACCTGCACAGGGTCGGGGCGAGCAGCAAACAGGCTCGATACGACAGCAACGAGAATGACCGTACCGGCCGCTTCCGACCATTTCGTCGTCAGCCAGAAGGCCGCGACCAGCAGCGTGGCAAGGGCAGCACGCAAGGCGTTACGCGATGCGCCGGCGTAATCGCGATGCACCACCAGCGCAGGCTGCCTGCTGCCCCGGGCCGGACGTGTGGCAGGCGCGCGCAGGGCGTCGAGGCCGCGCAGCACCTGCTTGAGCGCATCGGCGAAATCGGCGGCGATGGTCAGGCGGGTGATAGTGCCGATCCTGTCGTTGCCCTGGTCGGTCGAGGTATCGGGCATTTGCCGGGCGTTTCCGGCAATCGCATCGAGCCGAGCCACCCACAGCGCCGTATCGTCCAGCGCGCCGGGCTTGGTCGCCAGCTCGCTGACCAGCGATTGTAATTCCGAGCGCACCGGAATGAGCGCCGCATTCTTCGGGGCGGCGTGCGAATGCAGCGCGCGTGCCGCCGAGAGCGCGGAGAGCAGCTGTCCGATGGTGCGCCGGACTGGATGGGCGCGCGGCGCGAAGCTTGGCGCTTCGAGCCTGGCATAGGCGCGCGTCTCGCCGAGCGTCTGGGCATCAGTGATCAGCTTTCGGTGCAGCGCGGACAGCGTTCCCGGGTCGCCGCCGGAGAACGCACCGCCGGCATAGGTGGCAAGATCAAGGATGCAGCGTTTCAGGCGCGAGACGATGGCGTCGCTGGCCAGTTTTGGCAGGATCAGGCGGCTGGTCAGGCCGGCGCAGACAATGCCAAGCACGATCTCGGCACAGCGCGCGACCGCGAGGTCGACGACGAGATGCGGCTGTCCGAAAGCGGGCAGGCCGATGATCATTGCGGTGTAGCCCGCGAGGGCGGCGCCATAGGCTTCCGGATTGCGCAGCAGCGACGAGACGAAGGTGCAGATGCCGATCCAGACGGCAAGCACCGTTACCAGCACCCAGGGGTTGGTGCCGCAAACGGTGGTGATGCCGATCGCGGCGATGCCGCCGACCAGCGTGCCGAGCAGCCGGTAGAAGCCCTTCGCCAGTACCATGCCGGCAACCGGCTGGGCGACGATGAACACCGTCATCATGGCCCATTGCGGATGGTCGAGCTTCAGCGCATAGGCGGCTAGCAGAGCGATCAGGCCAGCCGAAACAGTGCGCAACGAGAAAATCCAGTCCGAACGCGTCGGTTGCGTCAAGCCGGCTAAACTCGTCTCGAAATAGCCTTTCAGCCGCGCCCAGGTCACATGCTCGTCTCCGCAACTGGAGCCTTGTTATGGACCGGCTGGTGGCTAGATATCCAGCACTTCCGTCTCGGCGAATTCGGCGCGTTCCTGGATGAAGCGGAAGCGGGCCTCCGGCTTGGTGCCCATCAATGCATCGACGGCGTCCTTGGTCGCCGCCTCGGCGTCGATCACATCGATCCGAAGCAGCGTGCGCTTCCTCGGATCCATGGTGGTTTCCTTGAGTTGGGCCGCCATCATCTCGCCCAGACCCTTGAAGCGGCCAAGCTCGACCTTGCCGCGCCCGGTAAATTCGGTGCGCATAAGCTCGTCCTTGTGCGCGTCATCCCGGGCATAGGCGACCTTGCCGCCTTGCCTGATCGAGTAAAGCGGCGGTACCGCCAGATAGAGGTGGCCACCACGCACCAGTGCCGGCATCTCCTGGTAGAAGAAGGTGATCAGCAGCGAGGCGATGTGGGCGCCGTCGACGTCGGCGTCGGTCATGATGATCACGCGATCGTAGCGCAAATCCTCGTCGCGGTATTTCGACCGCGTGCCGCAGCCGAGCGCCTGGATCAGGTCCGAGATCTGCTGGTTGCCGGCAAGCTTGTCGTTGCCGGCGCTGGCAACGTTGAGGATTTTTCCGCGCAATGGCAACACCGCTTGGCTGGCGCGATCGCGCGCCTGCTTGGCCGAGCCGCCGGCCGAGTCGCCTTCGACGATGAACAGTTCAGCGCCGGCCGCGGCATTCTGCGTACAGTCGGCGAGCTTGCCCGGCAGCCGCAATTTGCGCACCGCGCTCTTGCGCGACACTTCCTTTTCCTGGCGCCGGCGCACGCGCTCGTCGGCGCGTGCGATCACCCATTCGAGCAGCTTCGAGGCTTCCTGCGGATTGTCGGCCAGCCAATGGTCGAACGGGTCGCGGATCGCGGTCTCGACGATGCGGATCGCCTCGATCGTCGCCAGCCTGTCCTTGGTCTGGCCGACGAATTCCGGCTCGCGGATGAACACCGACAGCATGCCCGCCGCCGAGATCATGACGTCTTCCGAGGTGACGATCGAGGCGCGCTTGTTGCCGACGAGATCGGCATAGGCGCGCAGGCCCCGCGTCAGCACGTTGCGGAAGCCGGCCTCGTGTGTGCCGCCTTCGCCGGTCGGGATGGTGTTGCAGTAGGAATTGATGAAGCCGTCGCCGCCGAACCAGGTCACCGCCCATTCCAGCGACCCATGGCCGCCTTGTTTCTCGCTCTTGCCGGCGAAGATTTCGCGCGTCACCTGGAAGTCGTCGCCGAGCGATGCCTTGAGATAGTCCTTCAGGCCGCCGGGAAAATGGAATTCCGCCTTGGCCGGTGTCTGGTCCTTTTCCTTGATCAGCGACGGATCGCAGGTCCAGCGGATCTCGACACCACCGAACAGATAGGCTTTCGAGCGCGTCATGCGGTAGAGCCGCGCCGGTTCGAACGCCGCGCCCTTGCCGAAAATCTGCTCGTCGGGGTGGAAGCGGATCTTTGTGCCGCGCCGGTTGTGGACCTCGCCCAACTGTTCCAGCCCGGTCACGGGAACGCCGCGCGAGAATTTTTGCCGATAGAGTTGCCGTCCCCGCGCGACCTCGACCTCGAGATGGTCCGACAGCGCGTTGACCACGGACACGCCGACGCCATGCAGGCCGCCTGATGTCTCGTAAACCTTGGAGTCGAACTTGCCGCCCGAATGCAGCGTCGTCATGATCACTTCAAGCGCCGGCTTCTTGAACTTCGGGTGCGGATCGATCGGGATGCCGCGGCCATTGTCGGTCACGGCGAGATAGCCATCGGCCGAGAGCTCGACATCGATGAAGGTGGCATGGCCGGCCACCGCTTCGTCCATCGAATTGTCGATGACCTCGGCGAACAGATGGTGCATCGCCTTGTCGTCGGTGCCGCCGATATACATGCCTGGCCGTCGGCGCACCGGCTCCAGCCCTTCCAGCACCTCGATGTCGGCGGCGCTATAGCCCTCGCTGCCGTCCTTGGTCGAGGCAGGACGCTTGGTGGCTTGCACCACCAGTGGATCCGCAGGGCGCGCTGGCGCGCGAACCGGCTGCGGCTTGTTGTCGTCATTGCCGAAAAGATCGTCCATGCCTGCCATAGAGTCCGATGCTGCGAATCACCTCGCGATACTGCCACGCTTTTCAGCGCCAAGCGACCGAGGTTCCTGTTCCGTTCGGGGATATGGCCCCTCTTACTCCAAAACCATTCGATAACCAAGCCGGCGGAAATAGGTCCGATACCGCGGTGCAGGATTCCTGATTCTTTAACAATGCCGCCTAGGGTTAAGCCCAACAAAACAAGAAACTGCGGGCATCAGGGGTTTCGGCGTGAGGGGCAAGGCCATATCGATGATCGGCATCGCCGCCGTTTTCGGGGCGATCTCGATCTTTGCCGCGGATTTCTGGGTCAAAAGCCAGGCCAAGGCCGATTCCGAAGAGAAGACGTCGTCTATTCCGGCAGCTGTCGTGCCGAAGGTCGAGTTCAAGACCATCGTGGTGGCGAATGCCCCATTGCGCTACGGCATGGCGCTCGACCGCGCGCAGCTCAGCGAAATCCCGTGGTCGCAAGAGGCCGTGCCGCAGGGCGCCTTCACCACCATCAATGCGTTGCTTGCCGATGGCAGCCGCGTGGTGCTGTCGCCGATCGAGGTCAACGAACCGGTACTGCTGACCAAGCTGTCCGGTCCGAACGGCCGCGCGACACTCTCCAACATGATGACGCCCGGAATGCGGGCGGTCACCATCCGCACCGACGAGATAGCAGGTGTCGGCGGCTTCGTCACACCGGGCGACCGCGTTGATGTCGTGCTGACGCGCGATGCCGGCGAAATTCAGGAAGTGGCCAAGAATGCACAGGGTGCGGCCGGATCGACGGTCACCTCCGAGATTGTCGTTGCCGATGCCAAGGTGCTGAGCGTCGGGCAAGGTGCCGACGAGCGCCAGACGACGCCGCAGATTTCCAATTCGGTGACCATCGAGGTGACGACCGACGGCGCGCAGAAAGTGGCGCTGGCCCGCACTGTCGGTACGCTGTCGCTGTCGCTGCGCTCGGCCAGCGAAGGCGGCGACGGCAAGGGCGGCGTCACCACCATCTCTTCGTTCGGTGGATCGGCCGCCTCGAACGTGCAGGCCGCTGCCGGCTCGCTGTTCGATGCCGTGGTGAAAGAGCCGGAGAAGCCGAAGTTCAAGACGGTCATCGTAACGCGCGGCACAAAGGCCGAGGAATACCAGGTTCCTTCGCGGGACCAGAAATAAGCCAGTGGGGACTGGGTGAGGGACGGGACAATGTTCGGGCTGTTCACATATCGGGTCATGGGGCGGTTGCGCGTTTTGCGTGCGGCGGCTGTCGCGTCTTCGCTGGCTGCTGCCGCGATGCTGGCCTTCGGCGCCTCGGCGAGGGCTGACAACGAGATCGTCTATGTGTCGTCGACCAAGAATGCGTCAATCAAGGTCGCCAAGGGCAAGCCGAAGACGATCATGACCAGTGCCGCCTTCTACCAGATCGTCATCGGCGATCCGGAGATCGCCAACGTCAATCCGCTGACCGACAAATCCTTCTATGTGCTCGGCAACAATCTCGGCACCACCGGCATTGCCCTGTTCGATGAGAAAAAGCAGCTTGTCGGCACTGTCGACATCGAGGTGACGCTCGACACCGACCAACTGGCCAGCACCATTCGCGCCAGCGTGCCGGATGCCAGGATCAAGGTCGGATCGGCCAATGGCCGGGTCGTGCTGTCGGGCGAGGCCGATGACGCGGTCGCCGCCGAAAAGGCAAACAAGATCGCGACGCGCTTTTCCGGCACTGAAGAGGTGATCAACTCGGTCAACATCTCGTCGTCGCAGCAGGTCCAGCTCAACGTCCGCTTTGTCGAAATCAACCGCCAGGCGGGCCAGGATCTCGGCGCCAAATACGCCGCCAACTTCGCCTATGGCATGGGTGGCCGCGACGTCACGCTGCCGGCCGGATCGATACAGGGCGCGGGAACAGGCGAGATCATCGGCAAGCTGCTGTCGAATGGCGTCTCCATCGATATCGCCATCAAAGCGCTGGAAGAGCGCGGTTTGGCGCGGCGGCTGGCCGAGCCGAACCTGATCGCCCGGTCCGGCCAGACGGCGAGCTTCCTCGCCGGCGGCGAGTTCCCGATCCCGGTCTCCGAGGACGACGGCAAGATCTCGGTCAGCTACAAGAAGTACGGCGTCAGCCTGGATTTCACGCCGACGGTTCTGAAGGACGGGCTGGTCAGCCTGGACATCGCGCCGGAAGTCTCCTCGATCGACGCGTCTGCCTCCTACAACATAGGCAGCATTTCGGTGCCCGGTTTCATCGTGCGCCGTGCCAGGACATCGGTCGACCTGAAGAACGGCCAGAGCTTTATGATCGCCGGATTGCTGCAGTCGCAGAACGACATCACCACGTCGCGCATTCCCGGCCTCGGCAAGATGCCGGTGCTTGGGGCGCTGTTCTCGTCGAAATCCTATCAGCGGCGCGAGACCGACCTCGTCATCATCGTAACGCCCTATCTGGTCAAGCCGGTCGATCCGTCGAAGAAGCTCGTCGAGCCGACAGATGGCACGCAGCCGGCCAGCAACGCCGATTATTTTCTCAACAACACCGAGGAAGTGAAGGGCGCCGACACCGGTCGCACCGTGGCGCTGGCAGACGGCCGCGTCACTCAACCTGCAGCGGCCGCTTCGGCTGGGCATTTCCTCGACCTGCCGAAGGATTGAAGCCATGCGTCTGGTCTTTGGATCGAGCGTCGCCTTGCTGCTGGCCGGCTTTACCGCTGGCTGCACCAGCGACGACTATGTGCGCAGCGAAGGGCCGACGGCCGGCGCCGGAAATGCGCAGGCCGCCAACACCGTCATGCAGATGGTCGATCCCTGGAAATACGGGGTCCAGAACACCAGGCTCCTGGTGCCGGCCCAACGAGGCAGTGCCGCGGCCGTAACACCCGATCAGGCGGCCGGCGCCAAGGCGTCGCAGTCCAGCACGACCAATTGATCCCACGGGCAACTGATCCAACGGTCGATCGACCTGACAGGCTGACAGAATGGCAAACGGCATCAAGACCAGGAAGATCCTGCTCGTATCGACCGACAGGACGTTTGCGCAGGACACGCGCACCGCGTTTTCCGCCTCCGAGATCATACAGCTCTCGACAGTGGAGAAGAACGTCACCGAGTTGCGCGGCGAGATCCAGGAAGCCGACTTCGGCGCCATCATCGTCGACATGGATGCGGCAAGGCTGGAGGAGGTCGAGTCGCTGCAGCGCATCATGCGCCGGCTGGAGGACAAGGTTCCTGTCGTCGTCGTCACCCAGGAGTTCAACGCGGCCGCGGTGCGCATTCTCGTGCAGCTCAAGGTCGCGGATTTCCTGGTCAAGCCGATCACCACCGCCGATCTGGTGCGCTCTGTCGTGCGGGCACTGCAGGGACCCGGGCGCGAGGAAAACAGCGAGTCGCAGATCTACACCTTCATGCCTGCCGCGGGCGGCGTCGGCACCACCACGCTGGCGCTGCAGACCGCTTTCCAGCTGCATCACTCGGTGACGCGCGGCGCCTCGACCTGCGTCGTCGATCTCAATTTCCAGCAGGGCGCCTGTGCCGAATATCTCGACCTCGAACCGCGTTTCGACATCACCGAGATCGAGAACCAGCCCGAGCGTCTCGACCGGCAACTGCTCGACGTGATGCTGTCCAAGCATGCCAGTGGGCTGTGCGTGCTGGCGGCACCGGCGCATCCAGCAGAGATGCGCTCGTTCAAGACTGATGTCGTGGTGCGCATGCTGGACCTCGTTTCGGCCTATTTCGACAATGTCGTCATCGACATGCCACGCACCTGGTTTCCATGGACGGAAACCGTGCTGCTCGGTTCCAACAAGCTCTACATCGTCGCGGAAATGACGGTGCCGTGCCTGCGCCACACGCAGCGGCTGATCCAGGCGGTCTACGAGACTGCCGGCAAGGAAGTGAAGCCGAACGTTATCGTCAACCGTTTCGAACAGAAGATGTTCGACAACGGCATCAAGCAGGCGGACGTCCAGGAAATTCTCGGCGAGCATTTCGTCGGCGGCATCGCCAACAACTACCGGCTGGTGCGCGAAGCGGTCGATCGCGGCGTGCCGCTGCACGAGATCGATCCGAACGCCAATGTCATCAACGACCTGAAGAAGATCATCCTGCCGGAAGAAGCGGTCCCAACCCGCGCGAAATCGCGCTCGCTGTTTGGTATGGGCCGTGGATTGCTGAAGAGGAAAGCCGGATGACCAGCCGCTTCTCCGCCCTGCAGAACCGAGATGCGCGTCCGCAGCAGCGCGCGCCTGAGACGACGCCGGTCGCCCATCATGCCGTCGTCATTCCGACCAGCCGAAAGGCTTTGCCGGCAAAGCCGGACACTGCGCCGGCAAAGAATGCCAACAAGGTGCTCGATGCGCGCGTGCGTATCCACAGGCTGCTGCTCGAAGAGATCAATCTTGTCGCGCTGGAGCGTTTGCCGAAGGAAGAGATGCGCCGGCAAGTGCATGATTTCGTGTCGGAAAAGACCAAGCAGGAGCGGATGGCGATCAACACCGTCGAGCTTGACGCGCTGGTCGACGACATCGTCGACGAGATGGTCGGCCTCGGTCCGCTCGAGCCGCTGCTCAAGGACCCCGACATCAACGACATCCTGATCAACGGCCACATGAACTGCTTTGTCGAAAAGAAGGGCAAGCTGCAGCCGGTCCACATTCCGTTCAAGGACGAGGCGCATCTCCTGCGCATCGTCAACAAGATCGTCGCCGCGGTCGGTCGCCGCGTAGACGAATCGCAGCCGATGGTCGATGCCCGCATGCTGGACGGCTCGCGCTTCAACGCGGCCATCCGCCCGGTTGCGGTCGATGGGCCGCTGGTGTCGATCCGCAAGTTTTCCAAGAACAAGCTCGGCCTGCACAAACTGGTCGAATTCGGCGCCATCACCCAGAACATGGCCGAAGTGCTGGCGGCGGCCGTGCATGCCCGCAAGACGACGATCATTTCGGGCGGTACCGGCACCGGCAAGACGACCATGCTCAATGCGCTGTCGGCCTTCATTCCGGAAGATGAGCGGCTGATCACCATCGAGGACGCGGCCGAACTCCAGCTGCAGCAGCCGCATGTCGCGCGCATGGAGACGCGGCCGGCCAACATCGAAGGCCATGGCGAGCTGAAGCAGCGCGACCTGGTCAAGAACGCACTGCGCATGCGCCCCGACCGCGTCATTCTCGGCGAGTGCCGCGGCGAGGAGGCTTTCGACATGCTGCAGGCGATGAACACCGGCCACGAAGGGTCGATGGCGACCATTCATGCCAACACGCCTCGCGACGCCATTTCGCGGCTCGAGCAGATGCTTGGCATGACCGGCATGCCGATGACGGTACAGTCGATCCGCAGCCAGATCGCCAGCGCGCTCGACCTGATCGTTCAGCTGACGCGCCTGTCCGACGGCAAGCGCAAGGTGACCAGTGTCGCCGAGGTGACCGGCATGGAAGGAGATGTCATCCAGATGCAGGAGATCTTCCGCTTCGTGCGCACCGGCATGGAGGCCGACGGCAGGATTCTGGGGCACTACGAGGCGACCGGCATCCGGCCGCGCTTCCTTGAGGATCTGCGCGCTATGGGCATCGAGTTTCCTGGACGATATTTCGAACCCGGCCGGCCGCAGGAGTAGCCAAGTGTTCGGTGGAATGAGCGCGATCTATGTCGTTTATGCCGCGGCCGCGCTGACCGGCATCCTGATCGCCGAGGCCTGCTACCTGCTTTATGCCGGTCGCAGCGACAAACGCACCGCCATCAACCGGCGCATGAAACTGCAGGAAAGCAAGATCAGCCAGGAGCAGGTGCTTGTCCAACTGCGCAAGGAACGCGGCCTCGATGCAGGCACGCCGCTGTTTTCGCTGGATCGGTTCCGCGCTTTGCGAACCCAGTCGGGCATGATCATGCCGCTGTCGAAATTCCTGATGATCACCTGCGGCGTGGCGATGGCGATGACCCTGGTCGCCATCTGGTACGGCTTGCCGCAGCTGATGGGGCTTGTGCTGTTTGTGGTGCTTGTGCCGGTGCTGCCGGTGATCACGCTGCGCTTCAAGCGCAAGCGCCGGGTGAAGCGGTTCGGCATGCAATTGCCGGAGGCGCTGGAACTGATCACGCGTGGCCTGAAGGCCGGCCATCCGGTGCCGGTGGCGATCGCCATGGTGGCGCGCGAGATGCCCGACCCGATCGGCACCGAGTTCGGCGTCATCGCCGACGAGGTGACCTATGGCTCCGATCTGGTTTCGGCGTTGAACTCGCTGTTCGACCGGGTCGGCCAGGAGGATCTGCCGCTGTTCGTCACCGCTGTCTCGATCCAGACCAGTTCGGGCGGCAATCTGCGCGAGATCCTTGACGGCCTGGCGACGACGATCCGCGAGCGCGGCAAACTGCGCCGCAAGGTGCGCGCAATTGCGACAGAAGGCCGGATGTCGGCCTACATACTGACGGCGGTGCCGGCGTTGCTGTTCACCGCCATCATGGCGCTGATGCCGGGCTTCTACAGCGACGTCTGGGGCGAGGCGAAAACCTGGTACCTGCTCGGTGGGTCTATCACCTGGCTGATGCTGGGCAATCTGATGATGTTCAAGATGTCGAATTTCAAGTTCTGACATGCAGGGCTTCATCGAATTCCTCGCCTCGCTTGCACCGACCTCGTTGATGCCGGTGGCCATCCTGCTGCTGGCGGCGGGTGCTGCCGCTGTTGCCTGGCCTGTTGTCATGGCGAAGGGCGACCGCAACGAGGTCATGCGCCGGCTCAGGGTCGACAACGGTCCCGTGGCCGCCAAACCAGAGCCGGTGCAGAAGAAGAATACCGGCGTCGTGCGCGAGAAGGCGGTGAAGCGGGCGCAAGAATTCTACGCCAGGAGCGATCCGGAAAATGTCGCCCGGCTGCGCATGAAGCTCATCCAGGCGGGCTACATGGAGCCGCGTGCTGTCGGCACGTTCTTCCTGATCCGGTTCAGCGCGATGATCGGCACGGCAATCGGTGTGTTTGTGCTCAACCGGTGGATGGCCAGCCCGGACGCGACGATGGCCAGCCGCTGGACCTTCGTCATCCTGTCGGGAGCGGCCGGCTATTTCCTGCCCGGCCTGGTGCTGAGCCAGAAAGTGCGGGAACGCAGGCGTGAGTACCGCAACGGCTTTCCCGATTTCATGGACTTGATGATTGTCTGCTCGGATGCCGGAATGAGCATGGAGGCCGGCATAGAGCGCGTCTCCAAGGAACTTGCCAAGACCTATCCCGCGCTCAGCCAGAACCTGCAGCTGGTGTCGTTGGAGCTGAGGGCAGGGCGCAGCCTTGACGATGCGCTGAAGGCGCTCGCCGACCGCCTCAGCCTGGACGAGGTGCGTTCCTTCGCCACGCTGCTGCAGCAGTCCAAGGAACTCGGCACCAGCCTGTCGGGGGCGCTGCGCGTCTTCTCCGACGACATGCGCCACAAGCGTATGTCGTTGGCCGAGGAAAAGGCGCACGCTCTGCCGGCCAAGATGTCGGTGCCGGTGGTTGTGTGCATCCTGCCGGTAGTGCTGATGATCGCGGCCATTCCAGTCATCGTCAAAATGACGGCGCACTAGCATGATGCCGAAAAGTGTGAGGCTTCGATTCGACCTGAAATCGTCCGGCTCTAGCGAGCGCCCCACAAGAGTCCTAACAATGGGACTGACAAACCATTGTTCTGACCGAACGCGGCCTTGCAGGTGAAAAGTCCATGCTGTTGCGCACCTTCTTCCTCGGCCTTGCCGCGGCCAGCCTGTCGCCCGCCTGGGCTGTGGCCGACGATTGCGGCGATGCCGCCGCCCTGCTGCAGCAGGCCTACCCCAAGGCTCGAAAGAGCGCCGACGGCACCTCGTTCACGCTCGAACCCCACACCAGCATCGCCCTGACATTCGCGTATGGCGATCCGCCGGGGCTGGTTTGCAAGATCTGGCCCGCCCATGACGACCTGCTGTTGGTCGCAGTGCCGCTGATGGAGGGGTCCCAACCCAGCGACTACGCGCATGCCGGCGATATCGAGCTTTTGATTGTCGACAGGAAGAGCCGGCAGGTGCGCCAGCGCTTGCTCCAGCCCGGGCTGATGAATGATGATGCCATCGCCATCCGCAAGGTCGAACTTGATACCGGCCGCTATGCGCTGGCGCCCGATGTTACTGCCTTTGGCCTGCGCATCGAAATGGCGAACAATTCGCTGCCTAATCCCTTCAGTGAAACCGACCTGCGGCTCTATGCCGTCGATGGCGATTCCCTGAGGATGGTGCTCGATGGCCTGGTCGTGGGCGGCAATGGCGGCGAGGGCGATACCAATTGCGCCGGATACTTTCATACTAGTCGGGTTAGCCTGGCGATGAGCCCGGCCAAACATCATGGCTACCACGACATAACGGTGGTCGAGCAAATGGATACTGACAATCCGTTGCCCGACAAGGATGGCGAGTGCCAGTCCCATCCCGGCAAGTCCGTGAGCCAAACCTACCGGCTGCGCTATGATGGCAGCCGGTATACGGCTCCTGCGGGGCTCAAAGCCCTGGAGCCGTGAGGACGCCGCTGGCTGCGACTGAAGCAGCGTGGCCTGGTGGTTAATGGCTGGTGTGCCCGAAACCAAATTTTGGTGACGTTTCGGCACCAAAGTTTAAGCGTCGCTGATATAATGTGTTTCCTGAAGAACGACCCGGCAAATCGGGCGATGAGGCAGGGGCATGCGTCACAGTAACTTCACGGCAATGGCCGCGATTTCGGCCGTCTTGATGATGTCTGGCTGTACAACGGGCGGCGTCGACACCACCAAGACCACCGCCATCCAACCGGCGGCAAAGGACATCGACACCTCCGATCTGGCGCAAGGCAAGGCGCAGTTTCGCGACGCCAATTACGGCCTCGCCGAAAAGCACTTCCGCAAGGCCGTCGAGTTGAAGGCCGACAATGCGGAGGCCTGGATGGGGCTCGCTGCTTCCTATGATGAACTCGGCCGCTTCGACTTCGCCGACCGTGCCTACGGCCAGCTTTTGAAAGTCGCCGGCCGCAAGCCGCAGATCGTCAACAACATGGGCTATTCGCAACTGCTGCGCGGCAATCGCAAGAAGGCCAAGGCGCTGCTGCTCGAAGCGAAGGCCGGCATGGCCGATCCCACCGTCGTCAACGCCAACCTCGCTCTCTTGAACAAGGGTTGACCTCGCGTCGTCCAAGGGTCCGGTTTCGGGACACATGGCATCGAACGTTTTGTAAACCCTATCCGTAGGTTGCATCGATAGATCGGCTGAAAACCCATATCTGAGGGCTGCCGCTGACCTTAGAGTGCAGCGCAACCGCCGACGCTCGAGAGGCCCTTGCCCGATATGCTGGACTTCAGTTCGCTCCTGCTCGCAGCTGCGCTGTCGGGCATCTGCCTCAGCGTCACCATGTTTGCGATCTGGTTCACCGCGCCCAAGGCAGGCTTCGTGCTGACGGTGGCGTGCGGCATTCTGGTGCTCGTCGCGCATGTGATCCTGTTCTGGCGATACACCAAGGATCCCGATCCGCTGCTCTGTCAGATCGTGCTTGCGCTGCTCAGCCTGGGGTTCCTGATCCTCTGCGTGTCGGCCATGCAATATCTGGGCGTGCCCGGCCACAGACGCGCCGTTGCACCGGCGCTTGCCGCCATGGCTGTCTGTGCGGCAGTGACCTTCCTGGGGCTTGACGGTGTCGGCTTCATCGTCACCTACGCCACGGTGACGGTGCTTCTGTCGGCGATCGGCGCCATGTTTTGGATCAATGGCAGTCACGATCGCCGGATCCTGCTGGTGGTTTCGTTTCTGAGCGGCACCTGCGCTGTGTCGTTTGCGCTTTGTGGCGTGGTTCTGCTGACCAAGGGGCAATGGACGCTCGCGGTCGCGCCCGACAACTGGGCCGAACGACTGAATTCCGTCGTGGCGGTGGCTTGCATGACCGGGCTCGGCGCATTGACGCTCTCCCTCCACCATCTGCAGGCGCAGATCGAGCTGAAGGCCGAGACCATGACCGACCCGCTGACGGGGTTGATGAACCGGCGGGCGTTGACGTCGCTCTACGGCGAGCGGAGTTTCGGTCCGTTCATGTCCGTCGTCATGTTCGACCTCGACCACTTCAAGCGGACGAACGATGTCTATGGCCATCCGGTCGGGGACCAGGTCTTGTGCCGCTTCGCCGCGGTCATCAAGAAATATGCCAGGACCGGCGTCGACGCTTTTCGCCTGGGCGGCGAGGAATTCGCCGTCGTCATGTCGCGAATGACGGAAGAGAAGGCCCATGATCTCGCCAGCAAGATCTGTGTGGCCTTCGGCACCGAGATCGTCGCCACCCAACTCGGCAAGTTGCGCAGCACGGTCAGCGGCGGCATCGGCTTTGGCGAGGCAAGCGGCAGCAGCCTCGATGAGGTGCTGACCGAGGCCGATGCGGCGCTCTATGCCGCCAAGCGCGCCGGGCGAAACTGCGTCATCAGCCGTAAAAGGACAGGCAAGGCCGAACCTATCAAGCCGGCCTTGCGCTCCGCGTAATTATTCCGCCGCACCCAGATAGTCCGACAGTGGCGGGCAGGAGCAGACCAGGTTGCGGTCGCCGGCGACATTGTCGATGCGTGACACCGGTGGCCAGTATTTGGCTGCCGTGTCGGCGTCGCCGGCGGGATAGGCCGCCTCCAGGCGCGAGTAGGGATGCGTCCACTGGCCGGCCAGCACCTCGGCGGCGGTGTGCGGCGCGTTGACCAGCGGATTGTCGGCCAAAGGCCATTCGCCCCTGGCGACTTTCGCTGCCTCGCCTGCGATGGCGATCATCGCCTCGCAGAAGCGGTCGAGTTCCCGCTTGGGCTCGGATTCGGTCGGCTCCACCATCAGCGTGCCGGCGACCGGGAAGGACATGGTCGGCGCGTGGAAGCCGTAGTCGATCAGCCGTTTGGCGACATCGTCGACACTGATGCCGGCGCTGTCCTTGAGCACGCGGGTGTCGAGGATGCATTCATGCGCGATGCGATCGTGCCTGCCCTTGTAGAGAAGCGGGAAATGCGGCGCGAGCCGTGTCGCCACGTAGTTGGCCGAGATGATGGCGGTCTCCGTCGCCTGCTTCAGTCCGGCGGCGCCCATCATGCGGATATACATCCAGGTGATCGGCAGGATCGAGGCACTGCCGAATGGTGCGGCCGACACGGCGTGCGCCGAACCTTCGGTGACATGTCCCGGCAGATAGGGCTGCAGATGCGCCTTTACGCCGATCGGGCCGATGCCCGGGCCACCGCCGCCATGCGGAATGCAGAAGGTCTTGTGCAGGTTCATATGACAGACATCGGCGCCGATATCGGCGGGCCGCGCCAAGGCGACCAGCGCGTTGAGATTGGCGCCATCGAAATAGACCTGGCCGCCATGCTCGTGGATAAGGGCGCAGAGGTGGCGTGCACCTTCCTCGTAGACGCCATGCGTCGAGGGGTAGGTGAACATCAGTGCCGCGAGATTCTTGGAATGCTCGTTGGCCTTGGCTCTCATGTCGTCCATGTCGATATTGCCGTCCTCCAGGCAGCGCACAACGACAACGCTCATGCCGGCCATCGCCGCACTCGCCGGATTGGTGCCATGCGCGGAGGAGGGGATCAGGCAGACGGTGCGATGGCCTTCGCCGCGTGAGCGGTGATAGGCGCGGATGGCTAGCAGGCCGGCATATTCGCCCTGGCTGCCGGCATTGGGCTGCAGGCTAACGGCGTCGAAGCCCGTGATCTCCGACAGCCATCCTTCCAGTTCGCCGATCATGGCGCGATAGCCGGCAGAGTGTGCGGCCGGTGCGAAGGGATGCAAATTAGCGATTTCAGGCCAGCTTACCGGCATCATTTCCGCCGCCGCGTTGAGCTTCATGGTGCAGGATCCGAGCGGGATCATGCTGCGGTCGAGCGCCAGATCCTTGTCGGCCAGCCGGCGCAGCAAGCGCATCATGTCGGTTTCCGACTTGTTCTCATGGAACACAGGCTGGGTCAGGAACTCCTTGCCGCGCGGCTTGCCAGGTACGGTGCTGTCGGCCGACGGAGAGGCCTTGGCGCCGAACAGGGCGGCGATCGCATCGAGATCGGCATCGGTCGAGGTCTCATCGAAGCTGATGCCGACATGGTCGGCATCGATGACGCGCAGCAGCCGGCCGGTCTTTTCAGCCGCAGTGGCGATCTGCGCCGCCTTGCCCTTGGTCTCCACCGTCACCGTGTCGAAACGGCTGGCGCCGATCACCGACACGCCTGCCGCTTCGAGGCCGCTTGCCAGACGATTGGCCAGCGTGTGGATGCGCCCGGCAATCGCCTGCAGCCCGGCGGGGCCGTGCCAGATCGCATAAGCCGTCGCCATGTTGGCAAGCAGCGCCTGTGCGGTGCAGATGTTGGAGGTCGCCTTGTCGCGGCGGATATGCTGTTCGCGTGTCTGTAAGGCAAGCCGGTAGCCGGGCCGGCCTTTGCTATCGGTGGATTGGCCGACCAGGCGGCCAGGCATCAGCCGCGTCAACTTGTCGGAGACGGCGCAATAGGCGGCGTGCGGCCCGCCAAAGCCCATCGGCACGCCAAAACGCTGCATCGGGCCGACGGCAATGTCGGCGCCAAGCTTGGCCGGCGCATCGGTCAGCGCCAGGCCGAGCGGATCGGCAATGAAGACGACGATGGCGCCGGTCGCACGCGCCTTGTCGATCGCCGCCTTGTGGTCGCCATAGACGCCAAACGTATCCGGCCAGGAGACGAGCAAAGCAGCGGTGTTGTCGTCGATCGTCTCGCCGTCGATCTCGATGCCGAGCGGCTCGGCGCGGGTACGCACGACGTCCAGTGTCTGCGGGTGTGGCGTGCCGGCAAGTGCGATCTTGGTGCGCTTGTCGCGGTGGTGGCGCAAGGCGATGCCTATGGCTTCGGCGACCGCGGTTGCTTCATCCAGCAGCGAGGCCGACGCCACCGGCAGACCGGTCAATTCCGTGACCAGCGTCTGGAAGTTGAACAGCATCTCCAGCCGGCCCTGGCTGATCTCGGCCTGATAGGGCGTGTAGGCCGTGTACCAGGCCGGGTTCTCGAACAAGTTGCGCTGGATGACCGGCGGCACATGCACGCCGTGATAGCCGGCACCGATAAAGCTCTTCAGCACCGTATTCTTGGCCATGGTCGCCGACAATTCGGCCAGCGCTTCCGCTTCGCTGGCCGGTGCGGGCAGGGTCAGCGGCAAGTCGAGGCGGATCGACTGCGGCACGGCCTGGCTGATCAGCGTCTCGATGGACGGAACGCCGATCACGGCAAGCATGGCTCTGACATCGTTGACGCTCGGGCCGATGTGGCGGGCCGAGAAGGGAGTGAGTGCTGCGGTCATGTCAATCCGTCCTGATATCAGCCGATATGGGCTTTGTAGGCGGCCTCATCCATGAGGCCCGCGAGCTGGCTTTCGTCGGCAAGCTTCATCTTCCACAGCCAGCCGGCGCCGGTTGCCGCCGAGTTGACCAGTGACGGGTCCGACGACAGCGTGCTGTTGGCTTCGGTGATCTCGCCATCGACCGGCGCGTAGACATCGGAAGCCGCCTTGACGGATTCGACCACGACGGCGGTGTCGCCCTTGGTCAATTTCTTTCCGGTCTCCGGCAGTTCGACGAAGACGAGGTCGCCGAGCTGCTCCTGCGCATAGTCGGTGATGCCGACAGTGGCGATGCCGCCCTCGACGCGGAGCCATTCGTGATCTGATGTGAAATAGGTCGTTGCCATTGAGATCATCCTTTGCGGTAGCGATGCGGTGTGAAGGGCAGGGAGCTGATATCGACTGGGATTTTCGTGCCGCGAACATCGGCGAAAACCCGTATTCCCTGTTTGGCCAGTGGCGCCGTGACATAGCCCATGGCGACCGGATGGCCGGCTGACGGGCCAAAGCCGCCTGATGTGACATGGCCGGCGGGCGTGCCGTCGGCGTCAAAGAGCGCGGCGCCGGCGCGCACCGGCTGGCGGCCTTCCGGCTTCAGCCCGACGCGCTTTTGCGCGGGTCCTCGTTCCACGGCGGCGCGGAGCGCATCGGCGCCGATGAAAGTGCCGGAAGCGCGGATGTCTTTCGGAATAGCCCACATCAAGGCAGCGCTGGCCGGGTCGGTCTCCGGCGTGATGTCCTGGCCATGCAGGCAGAGCCCGGCCTCCAGCCGCAGACTGTCGCGGGCGGCCAGGCCGATCCACAGCACGCGTTCATCGCCGAGCAGCTTCGCGACGAGGTCGCGCGCATCGGCTTCCGACAGGCCGATCTCGAAACCGTCCTCGCCGGTATAGCCCGACCGGCTCATGAACCAGTTCTTGCGCGGTTCGACACCATGCATGAACAGCAGCGAGCCGGTCTCGATGCCGGCGCGCGAAAGGGCGGCCCAGGCTTCAGGACCCTGGATGGCCAGGAAGACGCGGTCGAGCGGCTCGACCCTGGCGTCGAAATCCGCGGCAAGTGCACGCAAATGCTTTTCGTCGGCGACGGCGTTGCCTGCGTTGGCGACCACCATGAACCTGCTATCGCCAAGTCTGGTGACGATCAGGTCGTCCAGAATGCCGCCTGCCTCGTTGAGGAAAAAGGACAGTTTGGACTGTGAGATTTGGAGTGCGCCTGCATCCAAGGGGCAAGCGCGGTTGAGCAGCGCAACCGCCTCCGGCCCGCTGACTTCGAACAGCTTCATATGCGAGATGTCGAACAGGCCAGCCTGTTCGCGGGTGTGAAGATGTTCCTTCATGACGCCCGCCGGATAGGTCAGCGGCATCGACCAGCCGGCAAAAGCGCCAAAACGCGCACCGGCGGCCACATGGATGTCTTCGAGGGGTAGGTGTCTTGTATCGTCGCCCGTCATGTCGTCTCCAGAGTCGCACGCAATCGGCCGCGAATGGCGACCAGTCCGTGCCCCTCTGTCTGAAGCCTGAGAGACTCGCGCAGCCGGAGCTCTGTCAGCGGCGCTTACACCTTCGGCGCGGGGGCAAGCCCCGACTTTCCAGAGTGTCTTTCCCGTCTACGGTTCTTTTGCCTGAGAGATTTCGGGCGATTTCCCCTTCGGCGACAGCTCTCGCTGTTCTCTCCCGCAAACAGGTAGGACTCAGACCCTGAGTCCTCGACGCGCCATCCATAGCTCGCGCGCGACGGCTTGTCACCTGTCAGCGACATCTAAAGCGCGTGCATGCCATTCTTCAAAACCGCGGCACGTTTTTGGGCGACATGCGTTGGCCGACAAGTCTTCGCTAACCACGCCGTTTGCCGGTTTTTCAAGACACTGCTGATATGTTGGCTTGTATGACGCTTGGGGCCGGCGCTTGGCGACGGCGGACGGGGACGACAAATGGGCGAATTGATCATGAGCGCGCCGGTGGCCGGGCTGACCTCGAAAAGCCGCATCGCCGCGGAGGACGTGGCGATGTTGCGCCATGAAGTGTTCGGCGATGGCGTCGTGACGCGCGGCGAGGCCGAGGCGCTGTTTGCGCTCGATGCAACGGCGAAGGACAAATGCGAGGAATGGCCGCCCTTCTTCGTGGAGGCGGTTACCGACTATATCGTCCACCAGGAAAAGCCGTCGGGCTATATCTCGCAGGACAATGCCGACTGGCTGATCCGCACGATCTCGCGCGATGGCATGGTCGACAGCCGGACCGAGCTCGAATTGCTGGTGCATGTGCTGGAACAGGCAAGATCGTCGCCGAGCCAGCTTTGCGTCTATGCGCTGGAGCAGGTGGCGCATGCCGTCATTGACGGCAAGGGGCCGCTGATGCTCGGCGGCGCGCTGGCTCCCGGCCTCATCGCACAGGCGGAGGTCGAGCTGCTGCGCCGGATCCTCCATGCCCATGGCGGCGACGGCAACATCGCCATCACGCGCGCCGAGGCCGAGGTGCTGTTCAAGATCAACGAGTGCACTGCTCAAGGGCACAACGATCCGTCCTGGAACGAGCTGTTCGTCAAGGCGATCGCCAATTTCGTCATGTGCTCGGCCGGCTACGAAGCACCGACGCGCGATGTGGCGCTGCGCCGCGATGCCTTCCTCGAACATGCCGATCCGGAAATCGGCGGCTTCTTCAGCCGCATGATCTCTGGCGGCCTTGCCGGCATCATGGAAGCCTATCGGTCCCCGGGCGACATCGAGGCCGAGTGGGAAGCCAAGAACAGGGCGGCCGAGACCCTGGCCCGCCGCGCCGAGACGATCGATGCCGGCGAAGCCGGCTGGCTGATCGAACATATCGGCGTCGACAGGCCTCTTTACGAGAACGAACGCGCGCTGCTGACGCTGATCAAGCACGCCTCACCGGAAATCCATCCGGCGCTGAGGCCGCTGCTCGACAAGGTTGCCTGAGCGGTAGGGGGTTGCCTCGGTCAAAGCCGGGGTTGCCCGATTAGATCTGGTCGACGTCGATGTATATCCTTGCCAAGCCTTCCCTGACGGTCGACATGGCATCGGCGACGCTGATGGCGATGTGGTCGTGCATGAGCCTTGCGGCCCTGTTGGCATCGCGGGCTACCATGGCCCGGGCGATTTCGCTGTGTTCGGTGTAGGTCGTCGACAATCGCCGGTGCTTCTCCACTTCGATCTTGCGAACGAAATGGATGCGCGTGTTGATGCCTTCGAGCATGCGCGCCAGTTCGGGATTGCCTGACAGCCTGGCGATGCGGATATGAAATTCCTCGTCCCTGGCGGTCAGTTCGGCGCTGGAAAATGAGTCGGCGCGCGCCATGGTGAGCGTCCACCAGTCGACGAGCGCGGCAAGCTCCTCATCTGTCGCGCGCTGGATCGCCAGCCTGACGGAGCGCTCCTCGAGCACCGCCCGCACGTCGGAAAGATTGACGATCTCGTCTACATCGAAGCCCCGGCAAAAGAAGCCGCGATTGGTCTGGAAAGTGATGAGTTCTTCTGTGACCAACCGCTGGAGCGCCTCCCGGATCGGGCTGCGGCTGACATTCAGCCTGGCGGCAAGCGCCACTTCGTTGATGCGCTCGTTCGGCTTGAAGCGATAGTCCATCGCCATGCGACGGATTTCTTCATAGACATGCGGGCCGGTCTTGATCGGCTTGGATGGCAGGGCCGCGCTGTTGCCCTGGTTGGTTTGCCTGGTGGGTCGGAGCATGGCGTCGGTCAAGCCTTTGCGGCGCTTGGTTCGGCAAACCGCGCCCGTGTGGGAAGGATGTCATCGAGGGCGATTGGTGCCGCCCGGCCGGCGATCAGATCGGCGACGATGCGGGCCGATCCATGTGCCATGGTCCACCCGATATGACCGTGGCCGGTGTTCAGCCAGAGATTTTTGATGTTGCGCAGGCCGAGGATCGGCAGGTTGTCGGGCGTCATGGGCCTCAGGCAGGCCCGCATCTCGGCGCGATCATAGGCGATGCCGCGCGGGAACAGGTCCTGCGTGACGCGCTTCATGAAGGCGAAATCCGAAGGCTTGTGGCTGCGATCATAGCCTGCGAATTCCGCGGTGGCGGTCACGCGGATGCGATCGCCCATCGGCGTGATGGCGACGAGGTTGTGCTCATCGATAACAGGGAGTTTTGGAGCCAGCGCCCGATCGACGATGGGAATGGTCAGGGAATATCCCTTGACCGGATAGATCGGCAGACCAAGGCCGATGTTGCGGGCGAGGATCGGGCTTTCCGCGCCCAGACACAGAACGTAGGTGTCGGCCAGAAACTCTCCCTTGTCGGTGACGACCTTGGTGATCGTTTCCTTTCTGCGTTCGATCCCCACGATCCTGGTCCCTGTCAGGATCTTGCCGCCCCTATTTTCGACGATGGCCGCCAGCGCGCGCGTGAACTTGGCGGCGTCGCCGGTTTCGTCGGTCGGACACAATACGCCGCCGGCAATGTTGTCGCGCGACGAAGCCAGCGCCGGCTCGCGGTCAACGATTTCCTGCGCGTCTACGATGCGGATCTCCTGGCCGTCGGCTTCCAGCAGGCGCATGTTGGCGACGCCCTTGTCGAGCGCCTGATGGCTGCGGTGGAAATAAAGAATGCCGTCCGACGTCCTGTCGTACGGGATCGCCTCTTCCCTGACGACCGCCTGCAGGACCGATTGGGAATGGACCGCAAGCCGATGTTTGAGAAGGGTGTTGCGACGCGCTTTGGCGGCCGTGCATTGCATGAGGAAGCGCAGCGACCAGCTGTAGAGATGCGGGTCGGCGGAGAGTTTGAAACGAAGCGCCTGGTCTTTCAGGAACAGTGACTTCAGCAGGGTTTTTGGCGCGGCCGGCGATGACCAGACGAAGGAATGGCCGGGCGCGATCATGCCGGCATTTGCCCAGCTTGCCCCTTCGGCTACCTGTGATGCCTGCTCGAGAACGGTGACCGTGTGGCCGTCCTTCTGCAACTGATAGGCCGTGGTGATCCCGACAACGCCGCCGCCCAAGATCAATACGCGCATCGCTGTCCCGAATGGTTGTCGTTTCTATTGTCGACAATTCAATAGGAAGACGCTGGTCATTGTCAACGGGCACGTGGGTCGACGATAGATTCACCGTTCAGACAGGGCGAAATTCCTGCATTTCTCGGTTGCCAAAATTCGAACGGAGCTCTTGACACGTTTGGCAAAGTTGTCGTTTCTATTGTCGACAATTCTGATTGGCATCAGGAAGGGGACTGTGCCATGGACGCCCCGCTTAGCCGCGCCGACGACACGCTTGTCCTCGACAAGGAACACATTCCCTTCACGACCGACGACGGCATCGGCACCCGCGCCAATCTCGGCCTGCTCGTCCTTCGAACCGACCAGACCATCGAGGATGAATTCCGCTATGCGCTGCCCGCGCGCGCCATCGCGCTGTACGAGGCGCGGCTCTACAGTGATGTCGAGATCACGCCTGAAAACCTGATGAAGATGTCGGCCGTGATTCCGGGAACTGTCGGGCTCTTGCCGGACGTCAAGTTCGATGTGATCGGTTTTGCCTGCACCTCGGGAGCGCTGGTTATCGGCGAGGACAAGGTCGCCGAACGCGTTCACGAGGTGCTGCCGGGCGTGCAAGTGACCAACCCGGTGACGGCGGCGCGGGCGGCGCTGAAGGCCCTGGGCGTTTCGCGGATCGCGTTGCTCACCCCTTATTTGGCGAAAATCAATCATTCCTTGCGGGCATCGCGGATGGAGCGGGTGATGGATATTACGGTCATGGGATCCTTCAACGAGGAGGACGACAATCTCGATGAACGCATCAAGCAGGCATAGGTCAAGCAGGCCATTTTGGAGATCGGCGCGTCGAGCGACTGTGAGGCGGTGTTTGTTTCCTGCACGAGCATGCGCGTTGCCCGCATCATCGAGGAGGTCGAGAAGGAACTGGGGAAACCGGTAACCTCGAGCAATCACGCCCTTGCCTGGCACATGCTGCGGCTCGGCGGCATTGGCGAGCAGATCGCCGGAAAGGGCGAACTGTTTCGCCGCTCGCTATAGGTTGGCCATCTTTGGGGCCGCAGCGTTTGCGGTGTGCGATTCAGATTCCGCCGTACCAGTCATAACCATTGTCTTCCCAATAGCCGCCGCGACCGCCGCCGACAGTGGCGAAGCCGTCGACCAGCTCGATCTTGTAGAGATATTTCGGCATCTTGTAGCCGAGCTGGCGCTCGACGCGAACCCGCAGCGGCGCGCCGTTCTCGACCGGCAGCGGCTTGCCGTTCAGGCCATAGGCGAGGATCGTCTGCGGGTGACGGGCATCGATCAGGTCGATGCTGCCGTAATATTTGATGTCGCCCGACAGGCTGCGGTCGATCGTGTCGAGGCAATGGAACATGACATAGCGCGCCTGTGGTTTGACCACCGCCTGGTCCAGCACCAGCGACAGCGGGGTGCCGGTCCATTTGGCTATGCAGCTCCAGCCTTCGACGCAGTCATGGCGGGTGATCTGGGTGCGGCTCGGCATGTTCTGAAGCTGCTCGCGGCTGAGCGACAGCGGCTTTTCGACGAGACCCGTCACTTCCAGACGCCAGTCGGCGAAATTGTTGGCGAGCAGGCCTTTGTAAACATCGTCATCGGGAGCGGTGACACCGTTCGGCCGCTGCGGCTGGCGTATGTCGGCCTCGGTGAATTCCGGCGCCAGCGCGTCACGTCCGGCAAGCAGGCGCTGTGCCCGGTATGTCAGGTCATTGGCGTTTTCGAGAAAACTGCGCAGGCCGCTGCCAACACCTAGCTGACTGTCGAAGGCGTCGCAGCCCGACAGCATGATGCCGGAGACGCCAAGGCTGGCACCGGTCAGGAATTTGCGGCGGCTGATCTGGAATTTTGCCATGTCAGGCATTCCTCTCGACGGGTTTGTCGTCCTGTGCGGGAGGATCGGTGCGATACCAGCCGGTGATGATCGAGCGCAGTTCGTTGATCGGGCCGGCGGCCAGGATCATCAGGATATGGACGACGAAGAAGGCGACCAGCAGCACCATGACGGTGAAATGGATGGTGCGTGCCGTCTGCCGGCCACCGAGCAGATCGTTGAGGAACGGCAGCACCGAATTCATGCTCGGCGACATCGCCAGGCCGGTGATGATCATCAGCGGCAACAGCACGAACAGCACGCCGCTATAGGCCATCTTCTGCAGCGTGTTGTATTCGCGCGCGTGGTGGAATTTGAGCTTGGCATGGTCGACGATGTCTTGCGGCAATCGCTTCAAATCGTCGAGGCGTGGCGCGAGATCGCGCCGCAGATGGCCGTTCACGATGCTGGCGACAAACCAGACGATCAACGTCGTGGTCAGTATCCAGGCAAAGAAGAAATGGATGACGCGCGCGGTGCCGAGATCATAGTAGGACGGGATGGTCGCCCAGGATGGAAAGGCGCGGGATGTCTCCTGGCCGGCCGGACCCGACCAGCCGAGCACGCCAGTCGTGTCGAAGCGATGCCCGAAGATTTCGGTGTAGCCGCGCGGACCCGCATCGGAATTCTCGGCGCCGATGGCGAAGATGGTGTTGTTGTAGTCAAAGCCCGATTCTTTGCCGATATAGAGCTGCGGACGGGCATTGAAGATCTGCAGGCCTGACAGCAGCATGAAGAACAAGGAGATGGCCCAGAGCCAATGCGTCAGCCGCGTCCAGCGAGACTGCCGGTAGATCAGCGTTTTGTCGTTCGACGCAGAAGCGCCTGGATCGGCGGCGGATTGGCTTCTGGCAACGGATTCCATCGTCTTTCGTCTCCCGGCCTCGCGGCATGGCCTGCGCGTTCATTGTCCTCCTGATACGTCGCGATCCAAACCGATGTTTCATCCGATCACGGATTTATTACGGACCGCCCAGGCTGACGGCGAGATTGACGGCAGCGGCGACGATGACCGTGTTGAAGAAAAACGACAGGATGGAATGGACAAGCACGACACGACGCATATCCGTTGTCGAGATGTTGGTATCGGCAGTCTGTGCGGTCATGCCGATCACCGTCGAGAAGTACAGGAAATCCCAGCCCTCCGGCCGTTTGTCGCCCGGAAACAGCAGTCCGCCGACCGGGATTTTCTTCCTGGTCTCGGCATCCACCGCATCGCCGTCCATCCAGTAGACATGGGCATAATGGAGCGCTGCCATGGCATGGATTGTGAACCAGCCGAGCGGGATCGACAGCAGCGCGAAGATGACCTCGACGGGATGGCTTCTGTCCTTCTGATTGATCAGCAGGAACAATGAGATAACGGCAACGCCGACGACGACAAGCGTCACAGCGAAGATGACCAGCACCGGCTGGTCCGTGGCACGCGCATTCCTGCTCAGATACCTGCCGGTGAACTTCGGCATCTGGGCGACGACGAGAATGACATAAGCGGCAAAGAACGCGTTGGCGCCGATCGAATAGGCAAGCGGGGCGTGCAGCAGCAACGCCACGAGAAGCGCAAAGACGCCAACGCAGGCCGACACAGCGAACAGCATGTGGCGCTGAATGGGAGACTTCACGGGGGTTTCGGCAGCCATGTCGGTTCCAACCTTGGATGGCGCTCGGTTTCTAGTCTGGTGTGGCGGATTTGAGCGCCCGCCGCAAGATGCGGTCGAGTTCACCGAGAAACCGCGACCGGTCCTGCGGCGCGAAGCTGGCATTGTAGCCCTTGCTTTCGCCGGTCTCGCGCAGATGCTGCTTCAGGTCACGCATCGCCACCGCCATGCCGATCGTTTCCGGCGTGAAGGGGCGCCCCGTTGGCCCAAGCACATGGGCGCCGAGCGCCACCGCGCGGGCGGCCAGCGGAATGTCGGCGGTGATCACAATGTCGTTGGTGCGCGCATTGTCGACGATCCAGTCGTCGGCGGCATCAGCGCCCTTTGAGACCACGACATTGCGGACCATCGGATCGCGCGATGGCCGCAGGCCGCCATTGGAGACGTAGGTGACAACGACGCCATGCCGGTCGGCCACTTTTTCGACCTCGGCCTTGACCGGGCAGGCGTCGGCATCGACGAGAATGGCGGGTGAGGGCATTGTCTCTCCAGAACGAGCAGGGGCCGGAAACCTGTCCGGCCCCATACCCTGAAATCTCACGATAGTCAGGCCGGCAAGGCGCCGGACTTCTTCGCCGTCCAGGTTGCGATATAGTCCATCAGTCCGGGATTGAGGCAGTCATAGGGTTCGAGCCCGATCGTCTTCAGCTGCGAACGGATGCCGTCCATCCGCTTTGGATCGACACCGGATTCGATGATCGACGAGACAAAGGCAGTGAAGCCCGGAGGCGACCAGCCGTCCTCCTCGAAGCGCTCGGGATGGATGAAGGACAGGCCCTTGAACGGGTGGTCGCGCTCGACCGGTCCGTGCATGTGCACCCCGCAGCCGGTGCAGGCATGGCGCTGGATCAGCGCCGAGGGGTCGACCACCTTCAGCTTGTCACCATTCTCGGTGACGGTGACGTCGCCGGTGCCGGCAACGGCAACGACCGAGAACACCGCGCCCTCCGGCTTCCAGCACTTTGTGCAGCCGCAGGCGTGGTTGTGGGCGATCTGGCCTTTGACCTTCACCCTGACCGGCTTGCTGGTGCAGGCGCAGACCAGCGTGCCGCCGGCAAAGCTGGCGCTTTCCCGGGGCAGTCCATTGTCGATTTTCGGATGCAGTTTTTCCGGCATTCTTTTTTCCTCCCAGTTGTGAACCCAGAAGTCGCAGGCCGGCTGGTCGGCGACTTGTGGTCTTGCTCAGTAAACCACGACACTCCTGATCGATTTGCCCTCATGCATGAGATCAAAACCCTTGTTGATGTCCTCGAGCTTCAGCGTGTGGGTGATCATCGGGTCGATCTGGATCTTGCCGTCCATGTACCAGTCGACGATCTTGGGCACGTCGGTGCGGCCGCGCGCGCCGCCGAAGGCGGTTCCCATCCAGGTGCGGCCGGTGACCAGTTGGAACGGCCTTGTCGAAATCTCCTGGCCGGCACCGGCAACGCCGATGACGACCGACTTGCCCCAGCCGCGATGCGAGGCTTCCAGCGCCTGACGCATCACCTTGGTGCTGCCGGTGCAGTCGAATGTGTAGTCGGCGCCGCCGATCTGGTCGGCGCCACGCTTGGTCATGTTGACGAGGTGGGGCACGACATCGCCGTCGATCTCCTTCGGATTGACGAAATGCGTCATGCCGAACCGCTCGCCCCACTCCTTCTTGTCGTTGTTCAAATCGACGCCGATGATCATGTCGGCGCCGGCAAGTTTCAGGCCCTGGATGACATTGAGGCCGATGCCGCCGAGACCGAAGACGACCGCGGTGGCGCCGATCTCGACCTTGGCGGTGTTGATCACAGCACCGATGCCGGTGGTGACGCCGCAGCCGATGTAGCAGATCTTGTCGAAGGGCGCGTCGGGGTTGACCTTGGCCAGCGCGATCTCGGGCAGCACGGTGAAGTTGGAGAAAGTCGAGCAGCCCATATAGTGAAAGATCTTGTCCTTGCCGATCGAGAAGCGCGATGAACCGTCCGGCATCAGCCCCTGGCCCTGCGTGGCGCGGATGGCCGTGCACAGATTGGTCTTTCGCGACAGGCAGGAATGGCACTGGCGACATTCGGGCGTATAGAGCGGGATGACGTGGTCGCCCTTCTTGAGCGAGGTGACGCCCTTGCCGATATCGACGACGACGCCGGCGCCCTCATGGCCGAGGATGGCTGGAAACAGGCCTTCGGGATCGGCGCCCGACAGCGTGAATTCGTCGGTGTGGCAGATGCCGGTCGCCTTGATCTCGACCAGCACCTCGCCCTCACGTGGGCCGTCGAGATCGACCTCCATGATCTCCAGCGGCTTTCCGGCGGCGACAGCGACAGCGGCGCGGGTTTTCATCAGGCGTCCTCCAATGCGGATTTTTTTCCAAGGTTTCAGGTTTTGCCGACACGATCAACTGGCAGCTGGCTCCCCGACTGGGCCACAGCGATGAATTGGAATCGCAAGTCGATTGAAAGGCAGTGAATTGCATGGTCGGCTTGACCCTGCAAGCACAGGCCATAAAAGGAACGGCCGACCCGAGGGATGACATTTCGCATGTTCACCAAGATCCTGATCGCCAATCGCGGCGAAATTGCCTGCCGCGTAATCAAGACGGCGCGCAAGATGGGCATTGCCACGGTTGCCGTCTATTCCGATGCCGATCGCGATGCCGTGCATGTCGAGATGGCCGACGAGGCGGTGCATATCGGGCCTTCGCCAGCCGCGCTGAGCTATCTCGTCCCGGAAAAGATCATCGCCGCCTGCAAGGAAACGGGAGCCCAGGCCGTGCATCCCGGCTACGGATTCCTGTCCGAGCGGGCGGCTTTCTGTGAAGCGCTGGAAGCGGAAGGCATCATTTTCATCGGCCCGAAGCCCAAGGCGATCAAGGCGATGGGCGATAAGATCGAATCGAAGAAGTTCGCCAACGCCGCCAAGGTTTCCACCGTGCCCGGCTGGCTCGGCGTCATCGAGAATGCCGACCATGCCGAAAAGATCGCCGGCGAAATCGGCTATCCCGTGATGATCAAGGCTTCGGCCGGCGGCGGCGGCAAGGGCATGCGCATCGCCTGGAGCGAGGCCGAAGTGCGCGACGGCTTCGACCGCGCGCGCTCGGAAGCCAAGAGCTCGTTCGGCGACGATCGTCTCTTCATTGAGAAATTCATCGTCGATCCGCGCCACATCGAAATCCAGGTGCTGGCCGACGCGCATGGCAACGCGCTCTATCTCGGCGAGCGCGAATGCTCGATCCAGCGACGCAATCAGAAGGTCGCCGAAGAGGCGCCATCGCCATTCCTGGACGCCGCGACACGCAAGGCCATGGGCGAGCAGTCGGTGGCGCTGGCCAGGGCTGTCGATTACCAGAGCGCCGGCACGGTCGAATTCATCGTCGACAAGGACAAGAACTTCTATTTCCTTGAAATGAATACACGATTGCAGGTCGAGCATCCGGTGACGGAGCTCGTCACCGGCATCGATCTGGTCGAGCAGATGATCCGCGTCGCCGCCGGCGAAAAGCTTGGCCTGAAGCAAAGCGACATCAAGCTGAACGGCTGGGCGGTGGAAAGCCGGCTCTATGCCGAAGACCCTTACCGCAACTTCCTGCCTTCGATCGGCCGACTGACGCGCTACCGGCCGCCTGAGGAAGGACAATTCGGCGATGTCGTCATCCGCAACGACACCGGCGTCACCGAAGGCTCCGAAATCTCGATGTTCTACGATCCGATGCTCGCCAAGCTGTGCACCTGGGCGCCGACGCGTCTGGAGGCCATCGATGCCATGTCGGAAGCGCTCGACAGCTTCGTCGTCGACGGTATCGAGCACAACATTCCGTTCCTGGCCGCCTTGATGCAGCATCCGCGTTGGCGGGAAGGGCGGATATCGACCGCTTTTATATCGGAGGAATATCCCGACGGCTTCGCGCCGGTCGTACCGAACGACGATGAGAAGGCCGTGCTGGCGTCGATCGCGACCGCGGTGGAACTGCTGCGCCGTGACCGGCTCGACCGGCTGGGCGGGCGGCTGGCGCCGCATTCGGGAGCTCTGAAGCGCGACTGGGTGGTAAAGATCGGCGATGACTATCTGTCGGCGTCGATTATCGAGGGCATGATTTCCATTCCGATGGAAATCGATCTGTCGATCGAGGGCGGCAGGGCGTTGACCGTTGCATCAGACTGGCGGCCGGGCGATCTGATCTGGCGCGGCACGGTCGGCAAGCGCAAGGTTACGGCTCAGGTCAGGCCGGTTGCCAACGGCTTTCGCATAGCCTGGAAAGGCATGTCGGTGACCGCGCGCGCCATGCTGCCGCGCACCGCCGAGCTGGAAAGGCTGATGCCCGAAAAGATAGCGCCGGACACGTCAAACCTGCTGCTTTGTCCGATGCCTGGCCTCGTCGTGTCGATTGCCGTTGCCGAAGGCCAGGAGGTCAAGGCCGGCGAGACGCTTGCGGTGGTCGAAGCGATGAAGATGGAAAACGTGCTGCGCGCCGAACGCGACCTTGTCGTGTCGAAACTCAACGCCAAGCCAGGCGACAGCCTGGCGGTGGATGCGGTGATCATGGAGTTTGCTTAGGGCTAGCCGGGCAGGCAGCCTGTGATCAGCAGCGGTTTGTGCTGGACTGGCATCGCGCGGTCCCGGACAATACATCTCCATCGACTCAAGGACCTTGACGCAGCACCATGGCCGACGAAAAACTTCCCCGCGATCCCCTGAAGCGTGAAGCCGCGATCGCGGCTGCGCGGCCGGAGGCGCCGTCGCGGCCGTTTGTGCATCTGCGCGTGCATTCGGCCTATTCGCTGCTGGAAGGAGCCTTGCAGATCGGCAAGGTGGTGGCTCACGCGGTCAAGGACGAAGCCCCGGCCATCGCCGTCACCGACACCAACAATCTGTTCGGCGCACTGGAATTCGCGCAGAAGGCGGTGAAGGACGGCATCCAGCCGATCATCGGCTGTCAGACGGCGCTCGCCTTTTCCGGCGAAAACAGCGATGGCCAGCGCGACCGCAGGCGGCAGGGCCCGGATATGCGGCCGGTGGTCCTGCTCGCCGCGACCGAAGCCGGCTATTCCAATCTGGTCAGGCTGGTTAGCCGCGTCTACCTCGAAACGCCGCCGGGCGAAGCCGTGCACCTGACCACCGAAATGATGGAAGGCTTTTGTGACGGATTGATCTGCCTCAGCGGTGGGCCGCGCGGACCGATCGGCACCGCGCTCAAGGAAGATCGCCGCGATCTGGCCGAGGCACGGCTTTTGACCCTCAAGGCCATGTTCGGCGATCGCCTCTATGTCGAACTGGACCGGGTTTCCGGTTATGATCGCGTAATCGAGAAATCCTCGATCGATCTGGCCTATGCGCATGAATTGCCCCTGGTCGCCACCAACGAGGCGTTCTTTTCCTCTCGTGACGACTATGACGCACATGACGCGCTGATCGCCATCGCCGAGGGATCGGTCGTCGCCGCCGACAATCGTCGCCGGCTGTCGCCGGACAATTTCCTGCGCAGCCAGGCCGATATGGCGCGGCTCTTTGCCGATCTGCCGGAGGCGATCGACAACACTGTCGAGATCGCGCTGCGCTGCTCCTACTATCCCAGGAATCGCAATCCGATCCTGCCGCGCTTCACCGGCGGCGATGTCGCCGACAATGACGCCGCGGTGCAGGCGGAAGCCGACGAACTGGCCCGCCAGGCGCATGAGGGGCTCGACGCGCGCCTCGCCATGCATGGCCCAACCGCCGGCTATACGGTCGAGCAATACCGCGAGCGGTTGAACTTCGAGCTTGGCATCATCACCAAGATGAAGTTTCCCGGCTACTTCCTGATCGTTGCCGACTTCATCAAATGGGCGAAGGCTCAGGGCATTCCGGTCGGGCCGGGCCGCGGTTCGGGCGCAGGCTCGCTGGTCGCCTATTCGACGACCATCACCGACATCGATCCGCTGCGCTTCTCGCTTCTGTTCGAGCGCTTCCTCAATCCCGATCGCGTGTCGATGCCCGACTTCGACATCGACTTCTGCCAGGATCGACGTGAGGAGGTCATCCGCTACGTCCAGCAGAAATACGGTCGCGACCAGGTCGGCCAGATCATCACCTTCGGTACGCTGCAGGCTCGCGCCGTGCTGCGCGACGTCGGCCGCGTCCTGCAGATGCCCTATGGCCAGGTCGACAAGCTCTCCAAGATGGTGCCGCAGAACCCGGCCAATCCGGTCAAGCTCGCCGACGCCATCGCCAACGAGCCGCGCTTTGCCGAAGAGGCCGAGAGGGAGCCGATCGTCCAGACGCTGCTTGACATGGCGCAGAAGCTGGAGGGCCTTTACCGCCACGCCTCGACGCACGCCGCCGGCATCGTCATCGGCGACCGGCCGCTGTCGGAACTGGTGCCGATGTACCGAGATCCGCGCTCGGACATGCCGGTCACCCAGTTCAACATGAAATATGTCGAGCAGGCCGGGCTGGTGAAGTTCGACTTCCTCGGGCTCAAGACGCTGACGGTGCTGGAAACGGCTGTGAAGCTGATCCGCCGGCGCGGCATCGAGATCGACCTGGCAACGATCCCGCTCGACGATCCCGACACCTACGCCATGCTGTCGCGCGGTGAAGTGGTCGGCGTGTTCCAGGTGGAAAGCGCCGGCATGCGCAAGGCGTTGATCGGCATGCGGCCCGACTGCATCGAGGACATCATCGCGCTGGTCGCGCTCTACCGCCCCGGTCCGATGGAGAACATTCCGACCTACAACGCCCGAAAGCATGGCGAGGAGGAGATGGCGTCGATCCATCCCAAGATCGACCATCTGGTGAAGGAGACGCAAGGCGTCATCGTCTACCAGGAACAGGTGATGCAGATCGCGCAGGAGCTGTCCGGCTACTCGCTCGGCGAAGCCGATCTGCTGCGCCGCGCCATGGGCAAGAAGATCCGCGCCGAGATGGACAAGCAGCGCGAGCGCTTCGTCTCCGGCGCTGTCGAGCGTGGCGTCGGCAAGCCGCAAGCCGACTTCATTTTCGACCTGCTGGCCAAGTTCGCCGACTATGGTTTCAACAAATCGCATGCCGCCGCCTACGCGGTGGTTTCATACCAGACCGCCTATCTCAAGGCGCATTATCCGGTCGAGTTCCTGGCGGCGTCGATGACGCTCGACATGGGCAACACCGACAAGCTCGCCGATTTCCGCCAGGACGCGCTACGCCTCGGCATAGAGGTTCTGGCGCCGTCGGTGACATCGAGCTTTCGCCCCTTCGAGGTCGGTGAGAACCGCATCTACTATTCGCTGGCGGCGCTCAAAGGCGTCGGCGACGCGGCGGTCGAACACATCGTTGCCCAACGTGGGGAAAGGCCGTTCAAGAACCTTGCTGATTTCTGCGAGCGGGTCGATCCCAAGATTGTCGGCAAGCGCGTCTTCGAAAGCCTGATCATGGCCGGTGCGCTCGATTGCTTCGGCCACGACCGCGCGTCGATGATGGCGGGCGTGGAGCGCATGATGGGACTGGCGTCGCTGGCGCAGCAGAATGCGGTTTCCGGCCAGCACGACATCTTCGGCGCTTCGCTCGGCGCCCAGTCGCAGGCACTCAATCTGCCGGCGACAGAGCCGTGGCTCGCCGCCGACCGGCTGCACCGTGAATTCGAGGTGGTCGGCTTCTATCTCTCGGCGCACCCGCTCGACGAGTACAAGGCGGCCCTGCAGAAGATGCGGGTTCAGACGTGGGCCGAGTTTTCGGCGGCCGTCAAACGCGGTGCCGCCGCCGGCCGTCTGGCCGGCACGGTGACGTCCAAGCAGGAGCGCAAGACGCGCACCGGCAACAAGATGGGCGTTATCGCCTTTTCTGACACATCCGGCCAGTACGAAGCCGTGCTGTTTTCCGAAGGACTGGCGCAATATCGCGATCTGCTCGAGGCCGGCCGCTCCGTGGTCAT
The DNA here is from genome assembly GCF_040317955.1 of Mesorhizobium sp. M1342. Classification (NCBI taxonomy): domain Bacteria; kingdom Pseudomonadati; phylum Pseudomonadota; class Alphaproteobacteria; order Hyphomicrobiales; family Phyllobacteriaceae; genus Mesorhizobium; species Mesorhizobium sp. M1342. The sequence goes on from NZ_JAMYLI010000004.1 coordinate 243,718, forward strand.
CACCGTTGCCGCCGAGGACAGGCCGGAAGGCGTCAATCTGCGCATCAACTCAGTGCAGTCGCTGGAGGACGAGGCAAGCCGTATCCAGAAGGCACTTCGCATTTTCGTGCGCAACGCCTCGCCGATCAACACGCTGGCCGGCCAACTGACCGTCAGGGGCGAAGGCCAGGTCAGCTTCGTGCTGATCAAGGAAGAGGGCGAGGGGGAAATCGAGATCGAGCTGCCGAACCGCTACCGGATTTCGCCGCAGATCGCCTCGGCGATGCGCGCGGTGCCGGGCGTGGTCGAAGTGGAGTTGGTGTGACCCCCGCTCTTTCTCGCGCGCGGCAATCAGCCTGGCGGTCGCTGCCGCGAACGCCAGCGCAGTCAGCATGAAGCCGGCGCAGAGGAACGGGTCGCAGGCGGTTTCAGCCTTGGCGCGGCTGCGTGACAGGCTGCGCAGGCTCTATCATGGGCGCACGCCGGCCGCTTTCCGGTTCCAACTGGTGGCCGTCGTCATCGACCTCGCCATCATCGCCTTCTTCATCGCGACGCCGGTCCTTCAGGACAAGCCGTCATTCCTCTGGCTCGACTATTCGGCGGCCGCGCTTGTCGCCGCGGACCTGATCGCCCGGCTGCTTGCCTCCAAAAACATGCTGCGGCTGATGAAGCAGCCGACGTCGTGGGTCGATGTCTTCATCCTTTTGACGCTGCTGATGCCGACGGCGTTCGCCAATCTCGCCTTCCTGCGCATCCTGCGGCTGTGGTCGTTGTCGCGCAGCGGTTCGCTCTGGCGGCATCTGGAGATGCGCGGCCTGCGGCCGTGGCGCGAGGCCAGCCACGCCGTCATCAACCTTTTGACCTTCCTGTTCGTCATCACTGGCTTCGTCTACACGTTCTTCTTCCGCACTGGCGCCGGTCTGGAAAACTATATCGACGCGCTTTATTTCACCGTCGCCACGGTGACGACGACCGGCTTCGGCGACATTGTGCTGCCGGGCATGGCCGGCAAGCTGACGGCAATCGTCACCATGATCATCGGCATATCGCTGTTTGTCAGACTGGCTCAGGCGATCTTCCGGCCAGCCAAGGTTTTGTTTCCCTGCCCGCAGTGCGGCCTGCGGCGGCACGAGCCGGACGCCGTGCATTGCAAGGCCTGCGGCCATCTTCTCAACATACCCGACGAAGGGAACTGACGGCCGGCGGGACTACGTCGCCGCCACTTCGGCCGGCTTCATTGGCCTGCGCTGAAGATTGAGCAGATTGCCCATCAGGATCAGCAGCGCGCCACCGGCGGTGAAGGCGTCGATCTGCTCGCTATAGAGCAGCCAGCCAATCAGCGCCGACAGCGGCACGCGCAGGAAATCCATCGGCGAGACGATAGTCGCGTCGGCATGACCAAGCGCACGGGCCATGCAGAAATGCGACGACATGCCGGTGAAGGCGATCAGCACGATCCATGGCCACAGCTCCAGTGGCGGGTTGCGCCACGTATAAAGCGCCGGGATGAGACCGACCATCGACTGGATAACCAGCATCCAGAAGATGATGCGCACGACGCTGTCCGTCCGGGTCAGCGACTTGATCGTGACCACCGAGATGCCGAAGCAGGCCGCGGCACCCAGCACGACGAGATGTCCAGGATCGATCGAGCCGACACCGGGGCGCACGATGATCACCACGCCGATCAGCCCCAGCCCGATCGCTGCCAGCTTGGGCCGGTTGAGCCTTTCGCCAAGAAAAATCACCGCCAGGATAGCTGTCCAGATCGGCGTGGTGAATTCGATCGAGATCAGCACGGCCAGCGGGATCAAAGTGAGGGCGTAGAGCCAGGCCGCCTGGCCCGTGTAGTGGATGACGTTGCGGGCGATATGGGCAATGGGGCGCCGCGTGCGCATGGCTTGAAAGCCGCCACTCGTCATCACCAGCGGCAGAAGGATGAAGAAGCCGATCACAGAGCGCAACTCCAGCACCTGGAAGACGTTGAGCTCCGCTGTCGTGGCTCGGCCGGCGACCGTCATCCCAAGGAAGGAAGCGATCGACAGCGCCATCCAGAACGCGGCCTTGGGGATCGAGGGTGTGGGTGCCATTCGCGCTATGTCGCAGGCCAGGACTTCTGCCGCAATCGCTACGCAAGGCATTCTTCTGGGCCAGTCGCGACTGCCTGGATGTTGTAAAACAGTCATGTGGCGGGCGGAACCTGAAACGGCAAGTGGCGTTGAATCCCGATGGTCAGCCGTGCTGGCGGACCGTCCCGCCTTTTTGAAGATCGACAGGGAGAGCTTCGATGAGATCCTTCGCGCAATTCGCGCTTGCCGGCGGTTTACTGGTTGCGGCAGGCGCGGCACATGCCGACGAGACGCAATTTCTCCAGTCGTTCAAGGGCAATTTCGCCGGCAGGGGTATCGTCAAGGTCACCACCGATGCGCCGACCGTGAACGTGTCCTGCACGTTCAGCTCGAACGCGACATCGACCTCCCTGTCGCTCGACGGCAATTGCCGGGGGCTTGTCGTGGTCACGCGTGCCATCAGCGCGGATCTGAAGGCCAGCGGCGCCAAATACAGCGGCACCTATGTCGGCTCTCGCACGGGACCGGCACAGCTCAACGGCAGCCGTTCGGGCAACGCGATCAACCTGGGCATTCGCTGGGCCAAGGAGGTCAATGGCGACCGAAGGGCGCAGATGAAGGTCGAGAAACGCGGCGAGAACGGCATGCGGCTGACCGTCATCGACACCGACCCGAAAACCGGCAAGAGCGTGGTGACGAGCAGGATTGATCTGCAGCGCACCTAATCCTCAAGCGGCTCCGGCGGATGGGCGTCGCGGCCCTTGCCGAATGTGTAGCCGGTTTCCACCGCCTTGCGGCCGAACTTGTCGCGCAGGGCATCGATGGCGCCTTCGGCCATGGCGCGCTTGCGCGATTGGATGTCGACCAGATCGGGCGGGTCGGCCTTGTCGTCGTCCGAAAGGTCGCTGACGCCGATGCCTAGCAGCCGATATTTCGTGCCGTCGGTTTCCTTGCGCAGAAGCTCCACCCCGGTCTGAAAGATGCGGTCGGCGAGCCGGGTCGGATCGCCGAGCTGGCGATTGCGCGTGCGCAGCTTGAAATCCTGGCTCTTCAGTTTCAGCACCACAGTGCGCCCGGCAATGCCTGACTTTTTCAGCCGTGCCGAAACCTTTTCCGAAAGACCCCTGAGAACCGCGACCAGTTCCTCCAGCGACGCGATGTCGGTGTCGAAGGTGGTTTCGGCCGATACGCTCTTGACATCCTGGTCGGGATCGACGCGGCGGACGTCCTCGCCGCGCGAAAGGTGGTAGAGCCGGTCGCCCATCGTGCCGTAGCGGCGCATCAGGTCGCCGCGATCCATCTGCTGCAACTGGCCGATAGTGCGGATGCCGTCACGCTCCAGCGTGGCGTTGAATGCCTTTCCGACACCCCAGATCATGGTCACCGGCTGCGCCGCCAGGAAGCCGACTGCCTCGGCCTCGCCGATGACCGAGAAACCGCGCGGCTTGCGAAAATCAGACGCAATCTTGGCAAGGAACTTGCAATAGGACAGGCCGGCCGAAACGGTGATGCCGATCTCCTTCTCGACGGCCTGCGCGAAGCGCGCCAGCACCACAGCAGGCGGCAGGCCGTGCAGTCGTTCGGTGCCGGCGAGGTCGAGAAACGCCTCGTCGATCGACAGCGGCTCGACCAGCGGTGTCAGCGCTTGCATCATGGCGCGCACTTCGCGGCCGACGCGCACGTATTTTTCCATGTTGGGGCTGATGACGACCGCCTCCGGGCAGGCTTCGAGCGCCTTGAACATCGGCATGGCCGAGCGGACGCCCTGGATGCGGGCGATGTAACAGGCGGTGGAGACGACGCCGCGCTTGCCGCCGCCGATGATCAGCGGCTTGTCCTTGAGCGCCGGATTGTCGCGCTTTTCGATCGCCGCATAGAAGGCGTCGCAATCGATATGGGCCAGATGCAGCCGGTAAAGCTCGGGATGACGCACAAGCCGGGGGCTGCCGCAGCGCTCGCAGCGGCGCGTCGGGCTGCGCTGAAACATCAGGCAGTCGCGGCAAAAACCGTGATCGGGATTGTTGACAGGGGCCGCCATCGCTGCGAACATAAAGAGAACAGAAGCAATGGTACGACAGTGCAAGGCCAGCGACAAGGCTGGCCTGGGGAGAACGCATGAGCACGACCATAGCGCCGCTTGCGCCCGAGCTTTGGGCTGAATTCGAGGACCTCTTCGGCAAGCAAGGCGCCTGCTACGGCTGCTGGTGCACGCATTTCCGGCTGGCGCCGGCGATGCGCCGCGAGAGCAGCCGGGAACGCAACAAGGACCACATCAAGGCGCGTATCGAAGCCGGCCCGCCGCCCGGACTGCTGGCATTCGAGGATGGCCAGGCGGTTGGCTGGATGCAGATCGGACCGCGCGCCGACGTGCCCGAATGGAACAATCAGGGCAGGGGGTCGGCACCGGTCGATCCTGCCGACGCGGGGGATGCGGCCGTTTGGGCGATCTCCTGCTTCTTCATCCGCGCCAAGGCGCGCGGCAGGGGCATCACGCATCGCCTCGTCGAAGGCGGCATAGGTTTCGCCCGCCAGAATGGGGCCCGGCTGCTCGAGGCGTGCCCGATGGACCTGTCTCGCGATTCGCGCTCGATCGGCCTGTTCGTCGGTTCGTCACGGGTCTTCGAGAAGGCGGGTTTCGAGCGGCTGGTGGAACGCAAGGCCGGTCGCCCGCTGATGCGGCTGGTGCTTTGATCGAGATGGTCTGCCCGGGTGCCGTTGTCGATCTCACCTTGCGGTTGCAGCGGTAATTTCATACCAGACGGACAAAGTCTTTCTTCTAGGTCAAACGGAGAATTCGCGTGAACCGTGCCCTGCCATTCGTGTTCCTTCTTGCGTTGAGTGCCCCTGCTTTCGGCCAGACCTCCGACAGTCAGGGTGCGAAGCAATTGTCCGACGACTTGTCCCGCTATGTCGGCAAGCAGGCCATCGACAAAGGCATTTTGAAGGTTTCGCTCGAAGGTGGCGCCTACAAGATCGTGTTCGATTTCAAGGCACTTGCCGCATCATTTCCGGACCAGAAACTGCTGAAGTTCGACTTCGCGCCCTATGCCTTGATGGTCAAGCCGCGCAGCGACGGGTCCTGGGATGTCTCCATGGATTTCTCCCAAACCGCCTCCTTCGAGTTCAACGGACCCGAGGGGCTGCAAAGCACTCAGTTTTCGATCAAGGACGGCAAGGGTTCGGGCGTCTACGATCCAAATCTGGCGGCCTTTACCAGCGGCACCAGCTCGATGGCCGGCATGACGATGGCATCGAAGGATGCCAAGCAGCACATGGAAGCTAGCACGGGCGCCGGCATCGCGACCGTTGCCGCGACCAAGTCGGCGACCGGGGGCGTCGATTTCACAACCTCGCAGAAGGTGTCGAGTTTTGTCGAAGCGATCAATTTCGATGACCCCGAGAGCGGGCTGAAATTCCCGGTCACCGTCAGGTCGCCGGAATTGTCGGTCGAAGCCAGCGGCAAGGGCGTGCGGACCAAGCCATTGCTCGATCTCCTGGCATTTGCGGTGGCCAATGAGGACGAGGCGACGCTGAAGGGCAAGCAGGCGCAGCTCAAATCGCTTCTGCTCGCCGCCTTGCCGCTTTGGCAGCGTATCGACGGGACCTACGGTTTCAAGGATTTCGCGGTGGAAAGCCCGGTCGGCAATTTCGGCGCCACCCAGCTCAGCACCGTGTTCGGCACCGATGGCGTGGCCCAGAACGGCACGATCGCGTACGGCATCAAGGCATCGGGGCTGACCGTGCCGACCCAGCTTCTGCCGAGCTGGAGCGTGGGGTTGTTGCCCACCGATGTCGATTTGAACTTTGGCGGCGCCAATATCGATCTCGACAGCATGGCGAAGAAGGCGATCGAAGCCTTTGATCTCAACAAGAATCCGCCGCTGTCGGCCGAATTCGGCGAGCAACTTAAAGTCGACTTCATGGCCAGGATGCCGAAGGTCGTGCTTGGCCACAGCACCGTGAAGAACAAGGACACGGAGATCGCGCTGGAAGGCGAGATGACATTCCCAGGCGAAAAGCCCGAAGGAAGCGTAACCGTCGATGTCGCCGGCTTCGACAAGCTTGTCGAAGGCCTGCAGCAGGCGGCAAAGTCGGAACCGGAGGTTGGCCAATACGTGCCAGTCGCTCTCATGGCGAAGGGCTTTGGCAAGACGCTGCCCGATGGCCGGCTGGAATGGATCGTCAATGCCAAGGCCGATGGCTCGGTCACCGTCAATGGCGTCATGCTGAAGCCCGCCGATCCGGCCGTGGACGACAGCGTGGATGATGGTGACGGCGCCGATGACAGCGGAGACGACAGCGGCGGCGCAGGTGCGAACTGAACCCCTGAAGCTGGAGTTCAGAGCCCCAGCGCGCTTGCGATCTTGGGCGCTGCCTCGTGCCAGTCCTGGACGACGACCACATCGTCCGTCACCGGCGGCAGGAATGCGCGCAGCGAATTGTCGGCCATCAGGTGGAACAGTTCGGCGTCGGCGACCGATTCCCGTACCGACGCCAGATTGTGCGGCTGATCGTCGACGAAAACCACCGGTCGGCCGGCCCTGCCGCGAAGCTTGGCCACCGCCGGTCCTTTGGCCATTTCAGTGGTCAGAAGCGGATAGCTCAGTCCAAGCGCGTCGAGATGGACGCGACGCACGGCACGGTGCTTGTGCGGCATGGCCGTCAGCAAAACGATTTCCGCGCGGTCGCCAAACCCTGCCAGGGCTTCTGCCGCGCCGTCCGTAATGTTTTGCCAATCGGCTTGCGCGTCAAAGAAATCGGCCAGCAGTGCCGTGACTTCGGGCTGTTCGATCAGGCGGCCGCTGGCGGTCTCTGCGATGTTGCCGGTCAGCCGAAACGAGGCCAGCGTCAAGCCATAGCCGCGCGCCTTGAGGAAATTCGGAAACGGCCGGATGAATTCGAGCACGACATCGTCGACATCGAGGACAAGCAAGGGTCGGTCGTCGGCTACCAGTTCTTCAATCTGGCGCGCGGTTTCCGGATCATCGCTCATATGGAATGCTCGTGGTTGTCGTCGCCCAGCGGCAGCGACCGCAGCGCCTTGCCGACAGCAGCCGGCGGCGTGCCGGTTTCCTCGGCAAAGCGCATCAGCGTCGGCTCGTGGGCAAGAATGAACTGCAGCACACCGGCCATGAATCCCGGTTCGCTGGCGGCTTTGCGGATTGAATGCGCCTCTATGCCGGTGATCGCCAGAAAGCGCGGCAGCAGCTCCGGATCGGAGGCGACGAAGCCCAGGGCCTTCACGGCAATCGATTCCGCTTCTTCACGCATTGACGCTGCGTTTGCCATCACTACCTTCGGTGCGTGGAATGAGTCTCTCCCGCAATAATGGCAAGAGTTGCTGGCGGCAAGCGGTTAGAGCGGCGCCCGAGGTGGAATCCAAACAGCTTTTCGCACGGTGGATTTCCGTTTCGTCAATCATATTGCCGTAAAGTGAAGCAGGGTTTGGTGCGTTCAGACATGGGCGCATGACGGTCGCCTTCGAAGCGGAAGGGCAGCCGGGACGGGAAATCGATGCCGAAGAAGGTTATGATCGTCGAGGACAATGAGCTCAATATGAAGCTCTTTCGGGACCTCATCGAGGCAAGCGGTTACGAGACCGTGCGCACCCGCAACGGTCTGGAAGCGCTCGATCTGGCGCGCCAGCACCGGCCGGATCTGATCCTGATGGATATCCAATTGCCTGAAGTGTCGGGGCTTGAAGTGACCAAATGGCTGAAGGAAGACGACGAGCTGCACGTCATCCCGGTCATTGCGGTGACCGCCTTCGCCATGAAGGGTGACGAGGAACGTATCCGCCAGGGCGGCTGCGAGGCTTATATTTCGAAGCCGATCTCGGTGCCGCGTTTCATCGAAACCATCAAATCCTATCTGGGCGATGCGTGATGTGCCCTTTCAGCCGAGCCGGAGCCTTGTGAAATGACTGCGCGGATCCTCGTCGTCGACGACATCCCTGCCAATGTGCGGCTGCTGGAAGTCCGGCTGCTGGCCGAATATTTCGAAGTGCTGACCGCCACCAACGGGCCGGATGCGATCGAGACCTGCGAGAACGGCAAGGTCGATGTCGTGCTGCTCGACGTGATGATGCCGGACATGGACGGCTTCGAGGTCTGTCGGCGGCTGAAGAGCGATCCGGCGACATCGCACATTCCGGTGGTGATGATCACCGCGCTCGACCAGGTTTCCGACCGCGTCCGCGGGCTCGAGGCCGGCGCCGACGACTTCCTGACCAAGCCGGTCAACGATCTGCAACTGATGACGCGAGTCAAGAGCCTGGTTCGCCTGAAGTCGCTGACCGACGAGTTGCGGCTGCGCGCCTCGACGACGCGCAACATCGGCATCGAGGAGTTGCTCAGCCGTAATTTCGCATCCGAGGACACGACGCCCAAAGTGCTTTTGATCGACGAACGCAAATCATCCGTCGAGCGCATCCAGAAGATGCTGCGCGACCGGGCCGATCTCGACGTCACACATGATCCGCATGCCGGTTTCTTCCAGGCCGCCGAGACGTCCTATGAATGCGTGATGATCTCGACCGCGTTCGCCGATTTCGATCCGCTGAGGCTCTGTTCGCAGTTGCGCTCGCTCGATCGCACCCGTTTCGTGCCGATCATCCTGCTGGCGGAGGAGGGCGAGGAGGAACGCATCATCCGCGGCCTCGAACTCGGCATCAATGATTATCTGATGCGGCCGATCGACCAGCAGGAGTTGACGGCGCGGCTGCGCACCCAGGTGCGCCGCAAGCGCTACAACGACCAGCTGCGCGCCAGCGTCACCCAGACCATCGAAATGGCGGTGACCGATGGACTGACCGGGCTGCACAACCGCCGCTATCTGGACAGCCATCTGCAGACGCTGTTCGATCGCGCCGTGGCGCGGCGCCGGCCGCTGTCGGTGATGATCACCGACCTCGACCGCTTCAAGGCGATCAACGACGCGCACGGTCATGACGGCGGCGACGAGGTTCTGCGGGAATTCGCACGGCGGCTGCGCAAGAATGTCAGGGGTATCGACCTTGCCTGCCGTTTTGGCGGGGAGGAGTTCGTCGTGGTGATGCCGGACACCGAGGGCGCGGTGGCCGAGAAGGTAGCCGAGCGCATTCGCGCCGAAATCGCCCAGGCAGCTTTTGCCATCGGCCAGGACGGCAAGGCGATCGAAGTCACGGTCAGCGTCGGCGTGTCGTCGGTGCTGAAAGGCGTGGACACGGTGGTGGCGCTGATGAAGCGTGCCGATCTCGCGCTCTACGAAGCCAAGAGCGGCGGCCGCAACCGGGTTGTTGCCAAAGCCGCATAACCGGCCAAGGCTCCGAATATCCAGTCAACCCGACAGGGTTACCCGTTTACCTTAATCCAAGCGATTCGCGAGCCTTGGTTAAGAAACTGTTGATTTTCATAAGCTCTTGCGCAACTGTGCAGGCCTAGACGAAGCCGGCACGAGGATAGAAAGCCGGCTCCGATCCTGGGAATACCCCATGATGCTCAGGTCCGCCGCATCTCCTGGGTCCGTGGGGTCGGCCGGCCGGCGCTGGCACATAGTGGCCTCCTCGTACCGCTGCCAAACGCCGACCGGCCCCCTTTTCTCCAAAAGAACATTAGAACTCCGTGCCAAAGCACGGAGGAATCTGCGTTTTTGCACGTGAAATCGGAATACCCGTTTTAGCCGTTCCTACACAGTTTCGCTGTGAGGGCAGCCAACGATGAGGGGAAGAGCACCCCTTCCATTTCATACATATGGCGCGCAAGAGGCTTGCGGCAAGACCCGGCTCCTCCCGTAAAACCGCGACCCAAGCCAGGGTGCGGAAAACGGGAGTTACGATAATGATTTCAGATCATGCGGTTGTGATCGCCGGGGGTGGTCCGACGGGATTGATGCTGGCGGGCGAACTGGCGTTGGCAGGCGTCGACGTTGCCATTGTCGAAAGGCGGCCGGATCAGAAGCTTGCCGGCCTGCGCGCGGGCGGCCTGCATGCGCGCACCCTTGAGGTGCTCGACCAGCGCGGAATTGCGGATCGGTTCCTCTCGGAGGGCCAAGTGAGCCCGGCCGTGGGTTTTCACATGATCCGCCTGGACATCAGCGACTTCCGAACCCGGCACAATTATCTGCTGGCACTGCGGCAAAACCACATCGAGCACATCCTGGCCGACTGGGTCGGCGAGTTCAAGGTGCCGATCTATCGCGGACACGAGGTTGCGGGGTTTGCCCAGGACGCCAGCGGCGTCGATGTCAAACTGTCCAACGGCCACCGGCTGAAGACGACATATCTGGTTGGTTGCGACGGAGGCCGCAGCACCGTTCGCAAATCAGCCGGTATTGAGTTCGCCGGATGGGATCCGACGATGAGCTGGATGATTGCCGAGGTCGAGATATCGGAAGAGCCGGAATGGGGCTTCCGCAGCAACGCCTTCGGAATTCATGCCCTGGGTAAGATCGAGGACGGCAAAAAAGTTGGCGTCGTGCTGACGGAACCATGCCTGGAGGCCCGCGGCGAACCGTCCCTGCGCGAGCTCAGCGAGGCGCTGATCGCCATCTACGGCACCGATTACGGGGTCCACAATCCGACCTGGCTCTCGCGGTTCACCGACATGACGCGACAAGCCGTGAAATACCGCGACAGACGCGTCCTGCTGGCCGGTGACGCAGCGCACGTCCACCCGCCGATGGGTGGGCAGGGCCTCAATATCGGCGTGCAGGATGCGGTTAACCTGGGATGGAAGCTCGCCCAAGTGGTCAAGCTGATATCGCCGGAAAGCCTGCTCGACAGCTATCACGCCGAGCGTCATCCGGTTGCCGCCCGCGTGTTGCGCAATACGATGGCGCAGGTCGCGCTTCGCCGCACGGATGACCGCAGCAAGGCCTTGGCCGACACTGTTGCCGAGTTGCTCGGCATGGATGAAGCCCGCAAGAAAATCGCCGCGGAGATGTCTGGTTTGGGTGTCCATTACGACCTTGGCGAGGGGCATCCACTGCTTGGGCGGCGAATGCCCGATCTCGATCTGACCACCGCCGGCGGGCCGTTGCGGGTCTTCACCTTGCTGCACGACGCGCGGCCCGTGCTGCTCAACTTCGGTGAGCCCGGCAGGCTGGACCTCGCGCCCTGGGCTGACCGGGTCCGGCAGATCGACGCCGGTTACGCCGGTATCTGGGACCTCCCGGTGCTCGGGAGGGTCGCCGCGCCCGGCGCCGTCTTGATCCGGCCCGATGGTTATGTGGCTTGGGCCGGGGCGGGAACCCAACAGGGGCTGGTGGACGCGCTGACCACCTGGTTCGGGTCGCCTGCTGCCTCAGATTAGATACGATCGAAGCGCGATCGCGCGACCGCCTTGAAAGTATTGCGTCGCTCCCTCCGACAGTGCTCCTGACAGTTGGTTGACAGGAGCTTCCTTCTGTGCAGAAATTGGTTGGGCCATTGGACCACTTGGAGGAAATGTGGACCAGAACAGCCTGCCACCCATTCAGACCACGGCGCGCGACGACGCGGTGTTGAAGGCGTTGGTGGGATTTGTTCGCGCCGAAGCCCTGCAGCCGGGTGAGAGACTTCCAACCGAACGCATTCTGGCCGAGCGGCTGAAGGTCAGCCGCAACACCGTGCGCGAGGCGCTGACACGCTGGGAAGGGCTCGGCCTCGTCGAGAGGCGGCAGGGCAGCGGCACCTATCTCAAAGCGGCTGTTTCACACGATATGCTGCACATGCCGCTGACGCTGGCGGGCGGCAATGATTTCACCAGCCTGATGCAGACGATGGAGATCCGCCGCGCGCTGGAGGCGGAGGCCGCAGCTCTTTGCGCCGAACGCGCCAGCCAGGCAGATATCGCCGAAATCGCACGCAAGCTCGACATCATGGAGCAGGCGTTCCGCACGCGCGACGGCATGTCGGCGGAAGAGGATTGGGAATTCCACCAGGCGATCTACCGGGCCTCGGGTAATCCGCTGTTCGAGCAGATCATCGCCGCCATGTACGAGTTGTTCCACCGCTTCTGGGAGCATCCGCTCGGCGTTCGCGATTTCGGCCATGCCAGCTTTCCCTATCACCGCACCATCTACGAATGCATCGCAGCCCGTGACCCGCAGGGCGCCCGCGCCGAAGCCCTCAAGCTGATCGCTACCGTCGAGGACGATCTCAAGCGCGGTGCCGCCAAACTCAAACTTTCGAGCCAGACATGAACGAGCATCCATCCGGTTTCGATCACGACTATCTCGCCGAGGCGGCGACACTCTTGGCGCATGACGAACCGTTCCCTGGCGGTGCGGTGGTGCCGCCGATCTACCAGACCTCGCTGTTCACCTTCGCCAGCTATGCCGAGATGGCCGATACCTTTGCCGGCAAACGAAAGCAGCCGATCTATTCGCGCGGCGACAATCCGACGGTGATGGAGTTCGAGGCGCGCGTGGCAGCGCTTGAGGGCGCAGAAGCCGCGCGCGGCTTTTCCAGCGGCATGGCGGCGATCAGTGCCACGGTGCTTGCGTTCGTTGGGGCAGGCGAGCGCATCGTGGCGGTGCGCAATTGCTATGGCGATGCCTATCGGCTGTTCGAGCGGCTGTTGCCTCGGCTCAACATCAAGGTCGACTATGTCGACGGCTCCGACCCGGATGCGGTCGCGGCGGCACTTCCCGGCGCCAAGCTGCTCTACCTGGAAAGCCCGACCTCGATGATGTTCGAGCTGCAGGACATCGCGCATCTGACACGGCTGGCCAAGGAACAGGGCATCGTCTCCACCATCGACAATTCCTGGGCGACGCCGGTGTTCCAGAAGCCGATCGCGCATGGCGTCGACCTGGTGCTGCATTCGGCCTCGAAATACCTTGGCGGCCACAGCGACACCGTCGCTGGCGTCGTCGCGGGTTCGGCCGCTCATATCAAGCACATCAACGAGCAGACCTATTCCTATCTCGGCGGCAAGCTGTCGCCATTCGAAGCCTGGCTGTTGCTGCGCGGCTTGCGCACGCTGCCGCTGCGCCTGCCGCACCACATGAAGAGCGGCCTGACCATCGCCGAACGGCTGAAGGCGCATGCCAATGTCGAGCGCGTCAACCATCCCGTCTATTCGAACCATCCGGGCAAGGCGACACTGGCCGGCTATGCCGGTCTGTTCTCCTTCGAGGTGACGGACGATATCGACATCCCGGCCTTCGTCGATGCGCTGAAATATTTCCGCATCGGCGTCAGTTGGGGCGGCCATGAAAGCCTGGTCGTACCGGCCAAGGCGTCGCTTGAGCAGACGCCGGGCCTGAATTCGATGGCGCGCTTCGGCGTCAGCCCCCGAACCATCCGCTTCAATGTCGGATTGGAGAGTGTCGAAGACCTGTGGGCCGACGTGGCCCAGGCCTTCGAAAAAGCCAGAAAATAACAAGCGGGTTCAAAATGGGAGTCTTGAACATGAAAAAACTGACCGTCATGCTGGCCACCGTTGCGGGGCTGGCGATTTCAGCCGGAAATGCCGTGGCCGACTCGACCCTGAAAATGGTCGAAGTCATCACCAGCCCGCCGCGCACCGAATTCCTGAAGAAGCAGATCGCCGAATTCGAAACCGCCAATCCGGGCATCAAGGTCGAGCTTATCTCGCTGCCCTGGGGTCAGGCGTTCGAGAAATTCCTGACCATGGTGCAGGCCGGCGATACGCCCGACATCGTCGAAATGCCGGAACGCTGGATGGGGCTCTATGCCAACAATGCCCAGCTCGAGGATCTCGGCCCCTATATGGCCAAATGGGATGACGCCAAGACGCTGGGCGACCGCGCCAAGCAGTTCGGCTCGACCGTCAACAACACCCAGTTCATGATCCCCTACGGCTACTATGTGAACGCGCTGTTCTGGAACAAGAAACTGTTCAAGGAAGCCGGCCTCGATGGCCCGCCGGCGACGCTCGATGATTTCATCGCCGACGCCAAGAAGATTTCCGCGCTCCCGGGGAAGTACGGCTACTGCCTGCGCGGCGGGCCGGGCGCCTTCAACGGCATGCACATGTTCATGAACATCGCCGCCGGCAAGGGCGGCTACTTCAACGAGGATGGCACTTCGACGATCAACGAAGAAGGCTCGGTCAAGGGCCTGCAGATGCTGGCCGACATGTACAAGGACGGACTGGCGCCGAAGGATGCGGTGAGTTGGGGTTTCAACGAAACGGTCACCGGCTTCTATTCCGGCACCTGTGCCATGCTCAACCAGGATCCGGACGCGCTGCTCGGCATCGCCGACAAGATGAGCGCCGACGACTTCGCCGTGGCGCCATTGCCGGTCGGGCCGAGCGGCAAGTCCTATCCGACGCTGGGTTATGCCGGCTGGGCGATGTTTGCCAACTCGCAGCACAAGGACGACGCGTGGAAGCTGATGGCGACGCTGCTCTCGCCGAAGGACAATCTGGAATGGGCCAAGGAAGTCGGCGTTGTCCCGATCCACAACGGCGCCGACCAGGATCCCCATTTCAAGACGGAGCAGTTCAAGGGCTGGTTTACGGAGCTCAGCGACAGCTCCAAATATGAAATGGTCACCCCGCCGACGCATCTGGAGAACCTCGGCAATTTCGTCGACCAGGTGGCGATCAAGAATTTTCAGGAAGTGCTGCTTGGCCAGAAGACGGCCAAGGACGTCGCCGACCAGTGGGCTGCCTTCCTGACCAAGGAACAGCAGGATTGGCTGGCGAAGAACAAGAAGTAGCTCTTCTTTCCTTCTCCCCCGTTCACGGGGAGCAGGTGTCACGAAATGACGGATGAGGGCAGCACTAGCTTCTGCCAGGTTAGCGCTGCCCCTCATCTGTCTACGGCATCTTCTCCCAGTTTCACGGGGAGAAGGACACTCTCCGCCAGCCGACGTTCCAGGAGTGACCCCTAAACCAATGACCTATGCCGTGTCCGAAATACGATCCGCCGGCCAGCCGCGCCGCAAGCGGTTATCCCACGCCGCAATCGAGCCATGGCTCTATCTCAGCCCGGCGATCATCCTGCTGGTCGTGGTGCTTCTGGTGCCGCTGGTCATCGGCATCAGCTACTCCTTCCGCAAATTCTCGGCGTTCAAGTCCGAATATGTCGGGCTTGGGCAGTATCAGGCGATGCTGTCGGATCAGGTGCTGGGGCAGGCGCTGGTCAACACGTTGTGGTGGACCGTCGCCAGTCTGTTTTTCCAGTTCTTCCTTGGCCTCGGCCTGGCGCTGCTGCTCGACAAGCCATTTCGCGGCCGCAAGGCCGTGCAAGCCCTGGTGTTCCTGCCCTGGGCGGTGCCGTCCTTCCTGTCAGGCCTGACCTGGGCCTGGCTGTTCAATCCGATCATCGGCCCGTTGCCGCACTGGCTGTTTGCATTGGGGCTGAAGGCCGAGCCGACCAATGTGCTGTCCGATCCGTCAACCGCCATGTGGGGGCCGATCGTCGCCAATATCTGGTTCGGCATTCCGTTCTTCGCCATCACGCTCTTGGCGGCACTGAAATCCATTCCATCGGAACTGCATGAGGCGGCGGCCATCGACGGCGCTTCGCCCTGGCAGCGCTTCACCAAGGTGACGCTGCCGTTTCTGGCGCCGACCATCGCCATCACCGTGATGTTGCGCACCATCTGGATCGCCACCTTCGCCGACCTGATCTTCGTCATGACGGAGGGCGGGCCAGCCGGCTCGACCAACACGGTGCCGGTCTACATCTATGTCAGCGCCTTCAAATCGCTGGACAAGGGCTATGCCTCGGCGGTGGCGGTGCTGCTGCTCGTCCTGCTCATTGCTTATGCGATTGCGCTGATCGGTATCCGCCGCACCCTGGTGAGGCACGTCTGATGATCGCAGGACGCTCAACCTCGCAGCGCTTCTTCGGCGGCATCGGCCTCTACGCGGCAATCGCGGCCTACGTGCTCTTTGCCCTGTTCCCGATCTACTGGACGCTAAAAATCTCGGTCACGCCGGAGCGGCTTCTCTATTCCGAAGGCATCACCTTCTGGCCGTCGCACATGACGCTGCAGAATTTCGTCACCGTGCTCGAGGCCACCGATTTTCCGCGTTATTTCCTCAACAGCGTCATCGTCTCGGTATCGACGGCGGCACTGGTGACAATCATCGCCACGCTCGCCGGCTATGCAATGTCGCGCTTCACCTTTCGCGGCAAGGCGGCACTGGCGCTGATGTTGCTTTTGACCCAGACCTTTCCGCTGGTGATGGTCATTCCGCCGATCTACCGCGTGATGGGTCAGATCGGCCTGATCAACAGCCTGACCGGGCTGATCATCATCTACACCGCCTTCAACACGGCCTTTGCCACCTTCCTGATGCAGTCCTTCTTCGACGGCATCCCAAAGGATTTGGAGGAGGCCGCGATGATCGACGGCTGCACCCGAGCGCAGGCGATGCGCAAGGTGATCGTGCCGTTGACGCTACCGGGCATGGGCGCAACGCTCGGCTTCGTCTTCACCGCCGCCTGGAGCGAGCTTCTGTTCGCGCTGATGCTGATTTCCAGCGACGACCAAAAGACCTTTGCCGTCGGCTTGCTCACCTTCATCGGCAAGTTCGCCGTCGACTGGGGACAGATGATGGCGGCGTCCATCCTGGCGCTGATCCCGGTCTGTATCTTCTTCGCCTTCCTGCAACGCTATCTCGTCACCGGCCTGACCGCCGGCGCCGTCAAAGGATAGATCGATGGCCTCTGTTACGCTCGAAAACGTCCGCAAGGACTATGGCGCCGTCCGCGTCCTGCACGCGGTCGACCTTGAAATCGCCGATGGCGAGTTCGTGGTCCTGGTTGGGCCGTCAGGCTGCGGCAAGTCCACGCTCTTGCGCATGATCGCCGGGCTGGAGGAGGCTTCCGGCGGCGAGATCCGCATCGGCGAGCGGCTGGTCAACGACGTAGCACCCAAGGACCGCGACATCGCCATGGTGTTCCAGTCCTATGCGCTCTATCCGCATATGGACGTGTCGAAGAACATGGGTTTCAGCCTGCTCTTGAAGAAGGCGCAGAAGACGACGATCGATGCCAGGGTGGACGGCGCCGCCAAGCGGCTCGGGCTCGACACCTTCCTGCAGCGCCTGCCGCGGCAATTGTCGGGCGGCCAGCGCCAGCGCGTCGCCATGGGCCGTGCCATCGTGCGGGATCCCAAGGTCTTCCTGTTCGACGAACCGCTGTCGAACCTCGACGCCAAGCTGCGCGTCCATATGCGCGCCGAGATCAAGGCGCTGCACCAGCAGCTGAAGACGACATCGGTTTATGTCACGCACGACCAGATCGAGGCGATGACCATGGCCGACCGGATCGTCGTCATGCATGACGGGCTGATCCAGCAGGTCGGCGCGCCGCTCGATCTCTACGATCGGCCGGCCAACATGTTCGTCGCCGGTTTCATCGGTTCACCCGGCATGAATTTCCTGCCGGCGACGGTTCGGGAGGGCGCTACCCCGGAGGCCGTGCTGACCGACGGCCAGGCGCTGAGGCTGCCGGAAGGCCTGCCGCTCAAGGATGGTGACGCCATCACCGTCGGTTTGCGGCCCGAGCATATCAAGTTGGCGGATGACGGCGCCTTGAAGGGCGAGGTGGGTGTGGTCGAGCCGCTCGGGCTTTCGACGCAGTTCTACGTCAAGCTGGCCAGCCAGCAGCTTTGCGTCTTTGCTATGGGCCGTGCCGGCGTGAAGCCCGGCGACGAGGTACGGTTGGCGGCCGAACCACACCAGCTGCATCTATTCGATCCGAAGAGCGGTGAGCGCATCGGCTGAGGGACTCAGCCAGGGCGGATGCGGGCAGGATCACGCGCCGCTATCGGGCGGGAATACACGGTAACGCTACATTTCAATTGGATAAAATAGCGGAACGTCCAAGAGACATTTCCGGAACCTAACAGGACCACTCGGACCTTTGCGTGTCGAGCACAAGACCTTGGTCCCGCCGTCTTCTCAAAAAACGGAGGTTATTTCGCCACGAACTAGGCCGCCGTCGGAGCTAGTCAACACCGACGGCGGCACCTGCAATATGGGTGAGTGGGTTGTGTGCGGATATGGTGTGATCGCGGAAGGTGATTGTAAATCGCTAACCGCGAGGGCTTCTTTTAGACAGCGGCGAGCTGTCCAACGGGTTCTCAGCCGACTTGGCCGATCGCCGCTCCTTCAGCCACAGGGACTTCTTTCTCCTTGCCAGGTTCTCGTCTCGAACGCTGTCTTCGGCGGTCACTCCGCCATGCATCGCGGCAATCACGTAGTCGGCTCTGTTGGTTCGAAAGTCGCCTTTTTGTACGGACATCGTTTTCTCCCAGTGCGAGGCATTTCCCCCCTTTTTGCCTGACGCTGAAACTAACTGCCTATCCGTGGTGCAAGTCTACCAATCGGCGATTGTATTAAAACGATACACTCAGCAGGTATGGTGATGGCGCGATCGCACGAGAGGAGCCCATTCTGGCGGGGCTTCTTCATTGACCCGGTTGTGATCCTTGCGGGGGTGCCGCGGCGGGAGGGGCCGGAGCCTGCGGTGTGGGTTCCGTGGAAGGCGGGGCGGGGCTGTCAGGCTGAGGTGCAGGCTGTGCGGCCTCTTCCTCAGTCAGAACCTGGTCAGTCCTGGCCTTGATCTCATCGGCCGTCTGCTGGCTTATCAGCCCGTTGCTGACGGCGAAACCAGCAGCCAGAGCGACAAGGGCTGCAATGATTGCAGCTTTCAACTTCTTCGACATCCATAGGCGCCTTGTTCGTGACACCCAACCCACGGCCAAGGGTGCCGCAACCATGGCGAAGGGTCAATCCTTTGGCTGGAGTCTCTGCTCGGATGCAACGAAATCAATTGGCTACAAACGAAAAACGCCGCCCATTGGGCGGCGTTTCGGCATTGCAGCGAGAAACCCAGATTACTTGATCTTGGTTTCCTTGAATTCGACGTGCTTCTTGGCGACCGGGTCGTACTTGCGGAACGACAGCTTGTCGGTCTTGGTGCGGCTGTTCTTGCTGGTCACGTAGAAGAAACCGGTGTCGGCGGTCGACAGAAGCTTGATCTTGATGTTTGCGGCTTTGGCCATGATATCAGTCCGTTTGTTCGTGGGGTTTTGGCCGCTGGAGCACGGGGAAACACCCGGACGCGGGAAACTTGGCGCGACACATAAAGAACGCGCCCGGAAAGTCAAGCCCGGCAAGCCTCGTGCGATCCGCCTGAGCCTGCTGGTGAACGGAAATCATGCGGTTTCTGTCGCCGGTGCAGCAACCTTCTTCCAGTCTCCGGTCGTGTTCCACCAGCGATTCGGATTGGCGCGGTCGTCCAGCCCCTTGGAACGGCTGGCGAGAATCGGTTGAATGCGGATCACCGGTTCCTGATAGGAATGTGCTTGGAAAATCGCCTCGACGACACGAGCGGCCAGCGCCTGATCGTCCGGCAGTTCGAAGGAAACCTCGACCGTGCCGGGCCGCCGTCTCAATTCGGTTTCGGCGCCGGCGGCCGCACCGTCAAGCGGCCTGTAGCGTTCGATGCCGTGCGCCGACTGATAGGCATTGCGGTCGTATTTGCCCATGGCCAGCGGCGCAATCGCCACCACGGCATCCATGATGCGGTCGACGTCGGCGGCCGGAGCCTGGAACGTTACGAGCAGAAGCAGTGTCATTCGTAGCGATGTGGTTTCAAAGCCGCTGTCGATCATGGAAGTGTCCTCGAGTGTTTTGGGACGCCTTTTTAGCCCTGTGCTCCTGACACGGTTCTGTCAGCAGCCTGTCTCCGTGCCGTGCCAAATGCATGGCTGGCCACAGTCGCGCTACAGCAGGATCTTGCGAACCAACCTGACGGCGACCAAAGCGATATAGGCGGCGAAGAACAGGCCGAGCGACCAGCCGAAGCCGGACGGGCCGAACGCATCCATGCCGATGCCGATCGCCTGCGGGCCGAGCACCATGCCGACGCCGTAGCACAGCACGAAGGCGGCGTTGGCCGACGCCAGTTCATGGCCGGAAAGCTGCGAGCCGAGATGGGCGAGGCCGATCGTGTACATGGCAGCGACGACGCCGCCCCAGACGAACAGAAGCGCGGCCATCAAATGCCAATTCTGGGCGAAGAAGGGCATGAAGACGGTGCCGATAAGACCGACCGTGGCGCAGGCAATCAGCAGGTAGCGGCGATCGCTGACGCGGTCGCTGATCATGCCGATCGGGATCTGCAACAACACATTGCCGAGGCCGATCATGGTCAGCAGAAGGGCTGCATCGGCTTCGGAGTAGCCGATTCGGCTGCCGTAGATCGGGAACAGCGCAAAGCCGCCGGTTTCCACCGCGCCGAACACCAGCACGGCAGCGGTCGCCGACGGCACGAGCCAGATGTAGCGCAGAAAATTGCTGGTTTCGCCATCCGAGGCGATCGACGGGCTCTCGTTGCGTGCTGCCAGCACGGGTATGGCCGCCAGCGTCACCAACGCGATGATAACGCCGAACGGCCTGAAACCGGAACTGCCGAGATGGGCGAACAGCCACGGTCCGGCGGCAAAGCCGAGCGACAGGACAGTGGCGTAAATGCCGAGGACAAGGCCGCGTCGGTGCGGCGGCGCCGAGGTGCTGATCCAGAATTCGGACAGGATGAACAGCACCGTCAGCGCAATGTGCAGCACGATGCGCAGCGGAAACCACATCCAGAAATCGGGTGCGAAATGGAAGCCGACAAAGGCCAGCGCGCCGGCGGCGATCATGGCGATCATTGTCCAGGCAACGCCGAAGCGCATGGCGAGCGGGGTCGCCAGCGGCGCACCGGCGATCGAGGCGAGGCCGGCGACGGCGGTGTTGAGGCCGATCATCGAAGCCGAATGGCCGCGCGTTTCAAGGATGACGCTGAGCAGCGGCATACCGAGGCCGATGGCGATGCCGACGACGCTGATCGACGAGATCGCCGCCACCATCGGCAGCCAGTGTACGCGTTCGTCGCCCTGTGGTTGGGTATCGACCGTCATGGGATTCTGAATACTCTGTCTGTTTGATCTTACGCAATTCCGGGCGGAAAACCGCGTCACACTTTTCCTGGAATTGCTCTAGAGAAGTTCGCGGGTGAAGCGGTTGCGGACAAGCCGGTAGAAGGGCACGGGACCGCCCGGACGCAACAGCGGGTCATGGGCGAGGCGCTTTTGCAGCTCGTCCAGGATCATTTGGGTGATGTCGGGTATGTCGGCTTCCCTGGCCTTGGCGAGCGGCAGCCAGACCAGCTCTTCGAGCTCGTTGGTGGGACCGCCACCGGGCAGTTCGACGGCGACGTCGTCACGCCAGGCGCTGAAGAAGCGGGTGTCGAAGCGGCGCACCCGGTTGGGCGGCGTGATGGCGCGCGCAACGAAGCGCAGCATGTCGAGAGAGGGTTGCACGCCGTGTTCGGCAAAGCCTTGCCAATCGGGCCTGAGGGTTGCGAAAGCACCCTTGCGGCCGATCAGCAGCCCGGCTTCCTCATAGGTTTCGCGGATGGCCGACAGGGCGATGGCGCGGGCTCGTGCGGCGCTTGTGCGGCCTGGCCCGGCGATCAGCCTGGCTTCCTGCTCCGGGTGCAAGGCGGCGACGACCGGTATGCGGCTGTCGGCCGGATCGGTGCGGCCGCCGGGAAAGACGAACTTGCCCGGCATGAAGGCGTGGCCGGCATGACGGCGACCTATCAGAACCAGCACATCATCGTCTTTGCGGTCGAGCAGGATGAGGGTTGCCGCGTCGCGCGGGCGGATTGGCCGGTCGCTATGAGCGATCATGCTCCGCTCGATCCTGTCGACTTCCGCCTTGGTCATACCGTCCATGCGCAGGACCTAGCGGAAACTTCTGGCAAGCGAAAGTGGCCTTTCACGGTCGGTATGTTGCACCAGGCAGCATTCTTGGCTGCGGCCTAGGCTTCGGGATGCGGCTCGATCACGTCGTGCTCGCCGCCGAAGCCGTGCATATAGAAGGCCCATTGCAGTCCGATGACGGCACCCTTGATCGGCTGCAGCAGCGCAACCGACAAAAGGATGGTCAGCGGCACCCAGATGGCGATGTGCTGCCATGTGGACAGCGTCGACGTCGCCTCAACGCCCATGAAGGCGCCCAGCACGATATGGCCGACGATGACTATGACGAGATAGGCGGGCAGGTCGTCGGCCCGGTGGTGATGCAATTCCTCGCCGCAGACACTGCATGTGTCGACGGTCTTGGTGAAAGCGCGAAACAGCTTGCCTTCGCCGCAATGCGGGCAGCGGCCGAGCAGGCCGCGCTTCATCGCCGTCCACAGCGGGCGCGTGGTCCGGCCCGAGTGATGTTCTCCGCCGAAAACCTGTTCTTCCATGGCTGTTGTCATCATCGTCTCCTGCCGCGCGAACCCGGTCGCGATTGCGACGCGCGGGCGCGGCCCTTGGCCTTGTGAAACGACCGCTTGGAGCCCGGCAGAGGCTTCGGGTCGCTCAACATCTCGAAGCGCATCGCCCCGGCCATCGGCGCCACCTCAATGAGTCGGACCTCGACACGGTCCGCGAGCTGATAACCTTTGCCCGAGCGTTCTCCGAACAGGGAGCGAGCGGTTTCATCGTATATATAGTAATCGCCGCCCAGAGTTGACACCGGGATGAAGCCATCCGCGCCGTACTGCGGCAATTGGACAAATAGTCCTGACTTGGTGACGCCGGAGATGCGGGCATCGAACCGGTCGTCGACGCGTTCGGCGAGATAGCTGGCGATCAGACGGTCGACCGTGTCCCGCTCGGCCGCCATTGCGCGGCGTTCCGTGCCGGAAATCAGCACCGCGACATCTTCGAGCCGTGCCGCTTCGTCCTGCGTCAGCCCGCCCGGACCCAATCCGAGTGCGGCAATAAGTCCGCGATGCACGATCAAATCGGCATAGCGGCGGATCGGCGAGGTGAAATGGGCGTAGCGGCGGAGGTTGAGACCGAAATGGCCGATGTTCTTTGGCGAGTATTCGGCTTGGCTCTGCGAGCGCAGAACCACTTCGTTGACCAGGCCTTCATTGTCGGCGCCGCGCACGCGCTCCAAAATGCCGTTGAACTGGCTTGGCTGCATCTGCGCGCCGCGCGCAAGTGACAGGCCCAATGTCTGCAGGAACTCGCGCAGCGATTCCTGTTTGGCCAGCGATGGCGCGTCATGGACGCGATAGACCAGTTCCTGTTTCTTCGCTTCGAGCGTTTCGGCCGCCGCGACATTGGCCTGGATCATGAATTCTTCGATGAGCTTGTGGGCATCGAGCCGGTCCGGCACGATGACGCGATCGACGGTGCCGTCCGGCTTTAGCACGATCTTGCGCTCCGGCAGGTCGAGTTCGAGCGGCTGGCGGCCATCGCGGCCGCGCTTCAGGATCGCATAGGCGTCCCACAGTGGCTTCAGCACGGTTTTGAGGATCGGGCCTGTCTTGTCGTCCGGCGCCCCGTCGATCGCCGCCTGAGCCTGCTGGTAGGCGAGCTTTGCCGCCGACTTCATCATGACGCGATGGAAGGAGTGCCTGAGCTTGCGGCCCTCGGCCGAAAAAACCATGCGCACTGCCAATGCCGGCCGGTCCTGGCCCTCGCGCAGCGAGCAGAGATCGTTGGAGATGCGCTCGGGCAGCATCGGCACGACGCGATCCGGGAAATACACCGAATTGCCGCGCTTCAGCGCTTCGCGGTCGAGTGCCGTGCCGTAGCGCACATAGGCGGCGACGTCGGCGATTGCGACAGTGGCGACCACGCCGCCTGGGTTCTTCTCGTCGAGATCCGGCGTGGCGAAGACGGCGTCGTCGTGGTCCTTGGCGTCGGCCGGATCGATGGTGACCAGCGGCAGGTCGCGCCAGTCCTCGCGGTGATCCAGCGTCGCGGGTTTGACCGCTTCGGATTCTGCGATGACGTCGGCCGGGAAGATATGCGGAATGTCATGCGCGTGGATGGCGATCATCGAGACCGCCTTTTCGCTGGTCAGCGAACCCAGCACGTTGAGCACCTTGGCTCTCGGCAGCCCATAGCGAGAAGCCCGCGCGGGCTCGACCTCGACCAGGTCGCCGTTCTTGGCGCCGTTCTGGAATTCCTTGTCGACGATCAGTTCGGGCTGGCGCCGTTCCACCGGCTCGATGCGGAAGGTGCCGTCCTGCAAGATGCGAAAGACACCGAGCACGGCATCGGTACGTTTTTCGAAAATCTTCACCACCCGCCCGGTGTAGGCGGGGCCGCCCAGGGCGACGTTCGTGTCGTCGGCCGGAAAGGTCTTGGCCAGCACGCGGTCGCCAATGCCGGGCGCCGGTCCACTGCCACTGCGCGACAGGCGGATGGAAACGATGGGCGGCGGTCCATTGGCCGTGTGTTCGGTAGGACGCGCCAAGAGCACGCCATCGGCATCACGGTCGAAAATATCGAGGACCGTGACATGGGGCAGGGCGCCGACGCGGGCCAACCCCTTGCGCTCCTTGGTAAGGATGCCTTCGTCCTGCAAGTCGCGCAAAATGTCCTTCAGCCAGATGCGGTCGTCGCCGCGCAGCGCGAACGCCTTTGCGATGTCGCGTTTGCCGGCGCGATCGGGATTTTCGGCGATGTAGCGCAGGATTTCGTCACGCGACGGCCGGTAGTCGTCCTTGACCTTGGCCCTGGTGTCGGCGGTGCGCGGATCGCCGTGGGTTCTGCCGGTGATCTTGCGCGCCACGCTGCCCTATCCTTTTTTCTTCGCGGCCGGCTTCTTGGCTGCCACTTTCTTGGTTGCCGGCGCCTTGGCCGCTGCCGCCTTGCGGAAAGGCTTCTTGCCGCCGCCGCCCTTGGCTTCCTTCTCGGCAATCAGCGCCAGCGCGTCCTCGATGGTCACCGACTGTGGATCCCTGCCCTTGGGCAGGGTGGCGTTGACCTTGCCGAAATTCACGTAAGGTCCGTATTTGCCGTCGCGCACGACGATCTTGCCGCCGCCATCGGGATGGTCGCCAAGCTCCTTGAGCGCAGCGGCAGTGCCGCCATTGCGTCCGCCCTTGCCCTTCAACTGCTTCTCGGCGATCACCGACACGGCGCGGTTGAGGCCGATCGAGAACACGTCCTCGATGCTCTCGAGATTGGCATAGGTGCCGTCATGCAGCACGAACGGACCGTAGCGGCCGAGCCCGGCCGAGATCATCTTGGCCGTTTCCGGATGCTGGCCGACATCGCGGGGTAGCGACAGCAGCGCCAGCGCCTTTTCGTGATCGATCGATTCTGCCGTCCAGCCCTTGGGCAGGCTGGAGCGCTTGGCTTCCTTGCCGTCGCCGCGCTGCAGGTAGGGGCCGAAGCGGCCGCTCCGCAGCGTGATTTCCTCTGACGTGTAGGGATCCTTACCGATGACCTTGGTGCCGTCCTCGCCGCCGCCATTCTCGCCATTCGGATTGGCGGCGTCGCCGAGCTGGCGGGTGAAGGAGCATTCGGGATAGTTGGAGCAACCGACGAAGGCGCCGAACTTGCCGAGTTTCAGCGACAGATTGCCGGTGCCGCATTTCGGGCAGATGCGCGGGTTCGAACCGTCTTCGCGCGCGGGAAACACCAGCGGCGCCAGTTCCTCATTGAGCGCGTCGAGCACGTCGGTGACGCGCAGTTCCTTGATGTCGGCGACGGCACCGGAAAAATCCTTCCAGAAATCGCGCAGCACGTCCTTCCAGGCGAGCTTGCCGTCCGAGATCTCGTCGAGCTTTTCCTCGAGGGACGCGGTGAAGTCGTACTCGACATAGCGCTTGAAGAAGCTTTCGAGGAAGGCCGACAGCAGCCGGCCCTTGGCCTGCGGCACCAGCCGGCGCTTGTCGATGGTGACATAGTCGCGGTCTTCGAGCGTCTTCAGGATCGCCGTATAGGTGGAAGGCCGACCGATGCCGAGTTCTTCCAGCTTCTTGATCAGCGACGCCTCGGAATAGCGCGGCGGCGGCTCGGTGGTGTGCTGGGTGGCATTGATCGCCTGGCGGGCAAGCTGCTCGCCGGCGCGGATTTCGGGCAGGCGACGATTTTCCTCGTCTTCCGTATCGTCGTCCTTCTGGTCGGTGTAGGCGGCAATGAAGCCGTCGAAGCGAACGACCGAGCCGACGGCGCGAAGCTCGGCGGTGCGCGATCCATTGACCGCTTCGATCTCGGCGGTGGTGCGCTCGATCTCGGCCGACTGCATCTGGCTGGCGATGGCGCGCTTCCAGATCAGCTCATAGAGCCGCATCTGGTCGGAATCGAGATATTGCCTGACCGATGCCGGCGTGCGCATGAAATCCGTCGGGCGGATCGCCTCGTGCGCTTCCTGGGCGTTCTTGGCCTTGGCCGTATACTGGCGCGGCTTTTCCGGCAGGTATTTTGCGCCGAATTCCTTGGTAATGGCGTCGCGTGCGGCGTCGATCGCCTCGGGTGCCATCTGCACGCCGTCGGTTCGCATATAGGTGATGAGACCTGTGGTCTCGCCGCCGATCTCCATGCCTTCATAGAGGCGTTGCGCCACCTGCATGGTGCGGCTGGCCGAGAAGCCGAGACCTGACGAAGCGGCCTGCTGCAGGGTCGAAGTGGTGAAGGGCGGGCCGGGATTGCGCTTGGTCGGCTTGGCTTCCACCGACACCGCCTTGAAGGTTGCGCCATCAAGCATCGACTTGATGTCGTCGGCCTGCGCCTTGTTGGAAATGTCGAGCTTTTGCAGCTTCTTGCGGTCGAAGGCGGTCAGCCGC
Organism: Mesorhizobium sp. M1342; assembly: GCF_040317955.1. NCBI lineage: Bacteria > Pseudomonadati > Pseudomonadota > Alphaproteobacteria > Hyphomicrobiales > Phyllobacteriaceae > Mesorhizobium > Mesorhizobium sp. M1342. Next base: position 270,297 of record NZ_JAMYLI010000004.1, read on the forward strand.
GCTTCAAAATTCTCGTTGCGCGGCGTGCCCAGCAGGGCGGCGATCTGCCAGTATTCCTCGCGGATGAAGCGCTCGATCTCGGATTCGCGGTCGCAGACGAGACGCAACGCAACCGACTGGACGCGGCCGGCCGAGCGGGCGCCCGGCAGCTTGCGCCACAGCACCGGCGACAGCGTGAAGCCGACGAGATAATCCAGCGCCCGGCGGGCGAGGTAGGCATCGACCAGCGGTGCATCGATCTGGCGCGGATTGGCCATCGCCTCCAGCACCGACGATTTGGTGATGGCGTTGAAGACGACGCGGCTGACCGGCTTGTCCTTCAGCGCGCGCTTCTGCTTCAGCACTTCCAGCACATGCCAGGAAATCGCTTCGCCTTCGCGATCCGGATCGGTGGCGAGGATCAGGCCGTCGGCGTCCTTGACCGCCTTGGCGATGTCGGCGAGGCGTTTGCCAGAGGCGGTGTCGACCGCCCAGGACATGGCGAAATCCTCATCCGGACGCACCGAGCCATCCTTGGCCGGCAAATCCCTGACATGGCCGAACGAGGCCAGAACCTTGTAGTTCTTGCCGAGGTATTTGTTGATTGTCTTCGCCTTGGCCGGCGATTCGACGACGACGACGTCCATGAGGTCTCATATCAGCTGTGGTGCGGCAGAAGAATTCCGCTGCGCGCGACGAAATCTCGTTCTATTTGTCGCTCACATGGCCGCGCTTTTGCATCCGGTCAAGGGGAAGCGCCCAAATTGCGGGCCGGTCCGCAGCAATACACTCTAAGAGTGTATGGAGAAAATCACAGAATTTTGGGAAAGGGAGATGTGGTGCCGAGCCGGCGAAAACGACCTGGTTTCACTTTTCCACCGAGTCGCGGAGTGACGGCCGGGAATAGCGTCGGTTCGACGCCAGAACGGCTGATTGATGCTGGCCGCCGGCGGCATGAAGCGATGCCCGGCGACCAGTCAGCAGGCGGGACTGGGATAGAGTGGCTTAGTCGGCCTTGACGATGTGCCAGACTTCGCCGACGCCGTCGCCGGTCACGTCGCCGGGCTTCTTGTCCTTTATGAAGGTGTAGACCGGCTTGCCGTCATAGGCCCACATCTTGGTGCCGTCGGTGCGGTCGACAACGGTCCATTCGTCATCCGCCTTGGCGCCGGCTTCGGCCTTCAGCGGCGGCCAGTTGGTGGCGCATTTGTCATAGCAGTTGGTCTTGCCCTTCTCGTCCTTGTCATAGGTGTAAAGCGTCATGCCGTTGGCGTCGGTGTAGATCTTGGTGCCATTGACCTCGGCTTCCTTCCACGCGTCGGCGGCGAAGGATGCGGCTGTGCTGAGTAGAAGCGCTGCCAGTCCTGCGGTTATGGTTTTCATGGAAATCTCCCTGACTGATATCTGGAGACGCGCGGGAAATCGCGGCCTCACAGCATCAACGCCTGCGGGCTGTGGTTTCTTCCTGGCAAGTGCGTCGGGCAATGGATGATCTTGCCAACACAATGGTGATTGGTGGACAAGGCTGCGCGTCGCTATATCGGCGTCACGGCATTGGAGTTCTTGGAAATGGCATTGGACATCGGCTATGTCAGCGCGATCGGGGCGGGAGCTATCTCGTTCCTGTCGCCTTGCGTGCTGCCGCTGGTGCCGCCTTATCTCTGTTATATGGCCGGCGTGTCGGTCGACGATTTCCGCGGCAATGCCGGTGCGACAGCGCGTGAAGGCGCACGCGGCGCGCTGCTCTTTTCCTCGATCGCCTTCGTGCTCGGCTTCTCGACCGTCTTTGTCGCGCTGGGCGCCGGCGCCTCGACCATCGGCCGGCTGCTGCGCGTCTGGCAGGAGCCGCTGGCAATGGGCGCCGGTGTGCTGATCATCCTGATGGGCCTGAATTTCCTCGGCATCCTGCGCATTCCGCTGCTGTCGCGCGAGGCGCGCTTCCAGTCGCAGGGCAAGCCGGCAAGTGCCGTCGCGGCCTATGTCATGGGACTGGCCTTCGCCTTCGGCTGGACGCCCTGCATCGGCCCGGTGCTGGGGCCGATCCTGACGCTGGCAGGTGGCCGCGAAACGGTGGGCGAGGGCGCGCTGCTGCTCGCCGCCTATTCGCTCGGGCTGGGCATCCCATTCCTGATCGCCGCACTGTTTTCCGGCGCCTTCATGCGCTTCCTCGGCAAATTCCGCGTCCATCTCGGCCGCGTCGAAAAAGCGATCGGCGCGCTGCTGGTCGTCGCCGGGGTGTTTTTCCTCACTGGTGGCGTGCAGACGGTGTCGTATTGGCTGCTGGAGAATTTTCCGGTGCTGGGGCGGCTGGGGTAGGTTTGATCTAAATTTGGATGCGGCTCACCGCAACGCGGTCACGAGCTACCGTGGGATCGCTGAGAACTCGCTCGATCCAAGAATGGGTATCCGGACTTGGAAAAGCGATCTTGCCAATCGCCGTGGTGTCATTTTGCCAAATTTCTTCGCGCATTAATCCTCGATCTTTCAGCTCCTTCAGGCATTCAAGCGTTGCCATGGCAATGGGCGCAAATCGCACTATCTTTTCGATATCGAATCCTGCCTCCCGAATGTCGCGAGCCAAAGTTACAACCGCGAAATGTGATGCTGTTTCGGCTTCGCTGTATCCGCTCTCGAGAGACAGTAGCGCGACACCTGCTCCGTAGGGGGTGATGTCAACGCCAAGATACCTTGCAAAGTTCTCTACACTACCAAGCCTTGAATTTTTCTGGTCGGCGCTCGAAACAATTTCTCGCGAGATATTCGACTGCTTTTTTGAAAACGGCCACATGTGAATTATCCCCGAGACGATTAGAAAATTTAACATGATCTAACAGCACCGGCTATCGCTTTGCTTTTGCTTAGGGCGACGCGGATGCCTACGGCAACGCGGATCGAATCCTGAACGCCTCCGCTCCCACCTCACCGGAATTTAACCGCATTGGTGAAGCATGGCGCCACTGCTAGCATGCTTTGATTCCCAACCCTTTCATATGGTTGTCGTTCCATGAGCCAGAGATCCTGCCTGTCCGTCATCCTTGCCGCCGGCGAAGGCACGCGCATGAAGAGCGTGCTGCCGAAGGTGCTGCACCAGATCGCCGGCCTGCCGATGGTCGCCCATGTGGTGAAGGCAGCCGAAGCCGCTGGTGCCGGCAGCCAGGCGCTGGTGATCGGCCATGGGGCCGAAGAGATGCGCAAGGCGGCGGCGAAATTCGCTCCAAAGGCCGAGACCTTCGTGCAGGACAAGCGCCTCGGCACCGCGCATGCCGTGCTCGCCGCGCGCGATGCGATATCAAAGGGTTATGACGATATCCTGGTGATGTTCGGCGACACGCCGCTGATCGACGCCGATGCGCTGACCGTGGCGCGGCTGAAACTGGCGGAAGGTGCGGCCGTCGTGGTGGTTGGCTTCCGTCCGCCCAGCCCGACGGGCTATGGCCGGCTGATCGAAAAGGACGGCAAGCTGGTCGCCATCCGCGAGGAAAAGGATTGCTCCGAGGAGGAGAAAAAAATCGGCTTCTGCAATGCCGGGATGATGGCGCTAGCCGGCGCTCACGCGCTGACGCTGCTCGATCAGGTCGACAACAAGAATGCCAAAGGCGAGTATTACCTCACCGACATTGTCGAGATCGCCGGCGCGCGAGGCCTCGATGTCGTCGCCACCGAAGCCAGCTTCGAGAGCGCGCTCGGCATCAACAATCGCGCCGAACTGGCGCAGGCCGAGGGCATCTGGCAGGCGCGCCGCCGCCATGAGGCAATGCTGTCGGGCGTGACGCTGATCGCGCCGGAGACCGTGTACTTCTCGCACGACACCGAGATCGGCGCTGACACCATCGTCGAGCCCAATGTCTGGTTCGGCCCGGGCGTGAAAATCGCCACGGGCGCCAAGATCCATGCCTTCAGCCATATCGAGGGCGCCACCATTGCGTCCAATTGCGATGTCGGGCCGTACGCGCGGCTGCGGCCGGGCGCGGATCTCCGAAACAAGGCCAAGGTCGGTAATTTCTGCGAGGTCAAGCAGGCGGTTATCGAGGAGGGCGCCAAGGTCAACCATCTGACCTATATCGGCGATGCCCGCGTCGGCGCGGGTGCCAATATCGGCGCCGGCACCATCACATGCAATTACGACGGCTATTCGAAATTCTTCACGGACATCGGCGAGGGCGCGTTCATTGGCTCCAATTCGTCGCTGGTGGCGCCTGTCACCATCGGCAAGGGCGGCTACATCGCCTCGGGCAGCGTGATCACCGAAAGCGTGCCCGACGACGCGCTGGCCTTCGGCCGCGCCCGCCAGAAGACGATTCCAGGCAAGGGCAAGGAATTGCGCGAGCGCTTTGCTTCGGCGGCGGCGGCGAAGAAAAAGGCTGCTGGATAACGGGCGTTAGCCGGAAGTCTTCGCGTCCTTGCCGAAAGCGGCTGTGACTTCGATCTTGCCGACGATCGCCTTGTTGAATTCAGGGAGATCTTCGGCCGGAATCCAGTATTCCAGATGCGCCTTGCTGCCAGCGTGCTCGACCCGGTAGCGGTCGAGAAAGCTCTTGAGAACGTCGAACCGGGTGACGAACCCCGAGCCGCTGGCCGGCACGTTCCAGTCGCGTGCGATCTGCACCGCATAGGCTTCGGTCGTCACGGGATAGAAAATGGGCTGCTCGGGCAGGCGCGGCGGAAACGCCTGCATCCCCGAGGCCTGGATCAGTTTCAGTTCCCTGGGGCCGACAGGGCGCCAGAGGGTTACGGTGGGCTTGCTCTCGCTCATGGCAGGGCTATTAGCGAGATATCTCTCTGGTGAAAACCATCGTCTGAAAACCGAAGCCTGACAAACCGAACGATTGCAGTAACCGGATTGCAAGGCGGCCTGTCATGGTGCATCGACAGAATGAGCGTTCCGTTATACGGGACGAAATGCAATGTGACTTTCCACGGCAGGCCGGCCATCCCTAAATAGCGCTGGTTTTCCGGGGAATCGGGGGCTTTCTGCATGTGCGGTATCGTTGGAATCGTCGGCCACTCGCAGGTTGCGCCGCTCATCGTCGATGCGTTGAAGCGGTTGGAGTACCGCGGCTATGACTCGGCCGGCGTCGCCACCATCGAGCGTGGCGAACTCGCCCGCCGCCGCGCCGAAGGCAAGCTGATCAACCTGGAGCGCCGGCTCAAGGACGAGCCGCTCGACGGCACGATCGGCATCGGTCACACACGCTGGGCGACGCATGGCGTGCCCAACGAGACCAATGCGCACCCGCATTTTTCCGATGGCGTCGCCATCGTCCACAACGGCATCATCGAGAATTTCGCCGAACTGCGCGCCGAGCTGATCCGCGACGGCTATTCTTTTTCGTCGCAGACCGACACCGAGGTCGTGGCGCATCTGGTGGCGCGCGAACTCGCCAGGGGGCTGAAGCCGGTTGATGCCGCGCACCAGGCGCTGAAGCGGCTGGAAGGCGCTTTCGCGCTGGCCATCATGTTCAAGGGCGATGAAGACCTGATCGTCGGCGCGCGCAACGGTCCGCCGCTGGCTGTCGGCCATGGCGATGGCGAGATGTTTCTGGGTTCAGACGCCATCGCGCTCGCCCCGTTCACCAATTCGATCACCTATCTCGAAGATGGCGACTGGGCGGTGGTGCGCCGCGACGGCGTCACCATCTTCGACATCGACGGCACAAAGGTCGACCGCAAGCGCCAGCAGTCCCTCTCGACCAGTTTCATGGTCGACAAGGGCAATAGACGCCACTTCATGGAGAAGGAAATCCATGAACAGCCCGAGGTGATCTCGCACACGCTGGCGAATTATCTGGATTTTGTCGGCGGCGTCTCCAAGCCGCTCGACCTGCCTTTCGATTTCGCCAAAATCGACCGGCTGGCGATTTCGGCCTGCGGCACCGCCTATCTCGCCGGCCTGATTGGCAAGTACTGGTTCGAGCGCTACGCGCGACTGCCGGTCGATATCGATGTCGCTTCGGAATTCCGTTACCGCGAAATGCCGCTGTCGAAGAACGATGCCGCCTTCTTCATCTCGCAATCGGGCGAGACCGCCGACACGCTGGCCTCGCTGCGCTACTGCCGCAAGGCGGGGATGAAGATCGGCGCCGTCGTCAATGTGCGCGAATCGACCATGGCGCGCGAATCCGACGTCGTGCTGCCGACGCTCGCCGGGCCGGAAATCGGCGTCGCCTCCACCAAGGCGTTCACCTGCCAGTTGTCGGTGCTGGCATCGCTTGCCGTGCGGGCTGGCGTGGCGCGCGGTACGATCTCGAAGGAGCAGGAAAAGACCTTTGTGCGCGAGCTTTCGGAAGCACCGCGCTATGCCAATCAGGTGCTGAAGCTCGACCATCAGATCGAAAAGACCGCGCGCGACCTCGCTCACTATAAGAACGTGCTCTATCTCGGCCGCGACACCAATTTCCCGCTGGCCATGGAAGGCGCGCTAAAGCTCAAGGAAATCTCCTATATCCACGCCGAAGGCTATGCAGCCGGCGAACTGAAGCACGGCCCGATCGCACTGATCGACGAGAACATGCCGGTCATCGTCATCGCGCCGCACGACCGCATTTTCGAAAAAACCGTGTCGAACATGCAGGAAGTGGCGGCGCGCGGCGGCAAGATCATCCTGATCACCGACAGCAAGGGTGCGGCACTGACGAGCGTCAAGACGATGGAGACGATCGTGCTGCCGGACGTGCCGGAAATCATCTCGCCGATCATCTACGCGCTGCCGATCCAGATGCTCGCCTATTTCACCGCCGTCTTTATGGGCACCGACGTCGACCAGCCGCGCAATCTGGCGAAATCGGTGACGGTGGAGTAGGCCTCATCCTTTCGTCATCCACGGGCGGAGCGGGAGCGAAGCTCCTGCGCAGACCCGAGGATCCATTCCGGGACGGTATGGCGGATCAAAGCGGTGCAGAACTTGGCGCTACCACCCAGTCCCGCGGAAAAGCTCGAACCACTCCGGATTGACCTTTTCGATCAATTCAATCTTCCACTGACGCGGCCAACGTTTCAGCGACTTCTCGCGCTGGATCGCATCGGATCGTTTGTGACGCCAATATAGATGGTGCCGCGTTTCCGGCTCGCAGTTAAATAGACATAGCCCGTCATGAACGAAGTATAGCGACCGAAGGATTCGCCGACCATCTTGAGGGGTTGCGTTCTTCGGCCGACGTCACGGAATGGATCCTCGGGTCTGCGCCGCGTCGCTTCGCTCCTTGCTCCGCCCGTGGATGACGAAGGGGAGGGATGTTTCGGCTAATCGCGAACGTATGCTGCTTCCGTTTGGATTGCTTCGCTGGAAGCGGCGGCATAATCGGCTCTTTAAAAACTTCGCAGTTCCAAAGCTTCGTCCGGTTCACTAATGTTGCGCTGCAACCCGCGCCTCCGGTGAATCATGTCCGACGCTCCCAAGACTTCCGGCGTGACCCGGCTGAGGAACTATTTCCTCACGGGCTTCATTGTCTGCGCGCCGCTGGCGATCACCGCCTACATTGCATGGTCTTTCATCGGCTGGGTCGATTCCTGGGTGAAACCCTATATTCCGGCCCGCTACAGCCCTGACACCTATTTGTCGTTTCCGGTGCCGGGGTTCGGGCTGATCGTCGCGTTGATCCTGATCACGCTGATAGGCTTCCTGACGGCCAACATAGTCGGCCGCGCCATCGTCAATTTCGGCGAGCGCCTGCTTGGCCGCATGCCGCTGGTGCGCGGCATCTATGGCTCGCTGAAGCAGATTTTCGAGACCGTGCTGTCGAACAAGGGTGACATGTTCCGCCAGGTCGGGCTGGTCGAATATCCGCGCAAGGGTGTGTGGTCGCTGGTGTTCGTCGCCAGCGAGAAGGAAACCGAGATCAACCAAAAGCTCGACCAGGAAGGCGATCCGCTGATTGCCGTGTTCATGCCGTGCACGCCGAACCCGACCACCGGATTCCTGATGTATGTGCCGAAGTCGGACATCGTGCTGCTCGACATGACGATCGAGGACGGCGCCAAGCTGATCGTCTCGGCCGGGCTGGTGGCGCCCGAGGTCAAGCAAATGGTTGTCGTGAATGGCGAGCCGATCGAGGGGATGCTCGCCAACCCGTCGGTTGCCGCCCTGGCTCAGCCGGCGCGCAGGAGCCGCACGGCCTCGTCGCGGCCGAACAAATAAAGCAGCAGGCGCAACGCCTCGCCACGCTGCGATTGCAGCTCCGGGTCGCGCGACAGGATCAGCCTGGCATCGTCGCGGGCGGCCTCCAGAAGATCGGCATGCGCCTCGATGCGCGCCACCTGGAAACCCGGCGTGCCGGACTGGCGGGTGCCAAGCAATTCGCCTTCGCCGCGCAGCTTCAGGTCCTCCTCGGCGATCAGGAACCCGTCCTCGGTCTCGCGCATCACCGACAGCCGGCGTTTCGCGGTCTCGCCGAGCGGGTCCTTGTAGAGCAGCACGCAGGAGGAGGGCTTGTCGCCACGCCCGACCCGGCCGCGCAACTGATGCAATTGGGCGAGGCCGAAGCGCTCGGCGTGCTCGATGACCATGACGGTGGCGTCCGGTACGTCGACGCCGACCTCGATGACCGTGGTGGCGATCAGGATGCGTGTCTCGCCCTGCTTGAAGGCGCGCATCGCCTCGTCCTTGTCGGCACCTTTCATGCGGCCGTGAACGAGCCCGATACGGTCGCCGAACAATGGTTTCAGCGAGGCGAAGCGGTCCTCGGCCGACATCAGCTTGATTTCTTCGGATTCCTCGACCAGCGGACAGATCCAGTAGATCTTCTGGCCGCCGGCCACCGCCTCGACCATGCGGCCGATCAGTTCATCGAGCCGCTCCAGCGGCAGAGTAACGGTACGGATCGGCTGGCGGCCGGCCGGTTTTTCCGTCAGTTTCGACACGTCCATGTCGCCGAAAGCGGTCAGCACCAGCGTGCGCGGGATGGGAGTGGCCGTCATCACCAGCATGTCGGGCGCATCGCCCTTGGCGGTGATGGCGAGCCGTTGATGGACGCCGAAACGGTGCTGCTCGTCGATCACGGCAAAGACCAGGTCGTGGAACATGACCGTCTCCTGGAACAGCGCATGGGTGCCGACGACGATGTCGATCTCGCCGCTTGCCAGGCCGGCCAGCGTATCAGCGCGTTCGCGGCCCTTCTCGCGGCCCGTGAGGATGGCGATGCGCAGCCCGACCTTGGCGGCAAGCGGCGTGATGGTCGCCAGATGCTGGCGCGCCAGGATTTCGGTCGGTGCCATCAAGGCCGCCTGGCCGCCAGCCTCGACAGCCCGCGCCATGGCCAACAGCGCGACGACCGTCTTGCCGGAGCCGACATCGCCCTGCAGAAGCCGCAGCATGCGCTCGGGATCGGCGAGGTCGGCATTGATTTCGGCCAGCGCGAACTCCTGGCTCGGTGTCAGCGAATAGGGCAGTGCGGCTCGCAGTTTTTCGACGATGCGGCCGTCGCCGACCAGAGGGCGGCCGGACAGGCGGCGGACTTTTGCCCGCACCAGCGCCAGCGAGACCTGGCCCGCCAGCAGCTCATCATAGGCGAGGCGCCGCCAGGCAGCGCCATCGACGGAGACATCGATCGGGTCGGCCGGATTGTGGATGCGGGCAAGCGCGCCGGCAAAGGAGGGAGACGTGTGGCGGCGCATGAAAGCGCCGTCCTGCCATTCGGGAAATTCGGGCACACGCGCCAGCGCCTGGCCGATCGCCCGGCGCAGCACCTTGCCCGAGAGCCCGGCTGTCAGGGGATAGACCGGTTCGACCAGCGGCAGGTTTTCCGCCTCGCTGGCGAGCGCGATGTGGTCGGGGTGGACCATGCTCGGGCGGCCGTTGAACCATTCCATGCGGCCGGAGACCACGACATGCTCGCCCTCGGGCATCGCCTTTTCGAGATAGGAAGCGTGAGCATGGAAGAAGGTCAGCGCGATCTCGCCGGTGTCGTCATGGGCGAAGACCCGGTAAGGCACCGACCTGTTGCCGCGCGGCGGCGGCTGGTGGCGGTCGATGCGCACCTCCAGCGTCACGATCTGGCCCTCCGCGGATCCTGCGATGCCCGGCCGGCTGCGCCGGTCGATGACGGTGTGCGGCAGCACGAACAGAAGGTCGCCCGCGCGGGCGGGGCGGTCACCCAGATCGGCCGGGACAACCTTCTCGATCAGCGCGCCGACTTTCGGTCCGACGCCGGCAAGCGAGGTGATCGGGACAAACAAGGGATCGAGGATGGAAGGTCTCATCTGAGAGAAACCATGCGGTGTCTGCGCTCACCCCCCTCTGGCCTGCCGGCCATCTCCCCCTCAAGGGGGGCGATTAGCAGTTCTGACCTCGCCCGCCTTGCGCAGTTGGAAATTGGCGAAAGCAGTCGTGCCATACGATCTCCCTCCTTGAGGGCCTGTTGCAAAATTGTGTGGATGTGATTCCCTGTTTTTGAACCAGGGATCTTGCGATGACGACGAAGCCGAGCGGTCAGTTC